>OZ244783.1:3952500-4017203 GCA_965219635.1 Paracoccaceae bacterium
GGGCTCAGAGCGGTCGGAAATCGTTCGAAGAGTATAATGGCAGAAGCCCGCCTGACTGCGAGACTGACAAGTCGAGCAGAGACGAAAGTCGGCCATAGTGATCCGGTGGTCCCGCGTGGAAGGGCCATCGCTCAACGGATAAAAGGTACTCCGGGGATAACAGGCTGATGGTGCCCAAGAGTTCATATCGACGGCACCGTTTGGCACCTCGATGTCGGCTCATCTCATCCTGGGGCTGGAGCAGGTCCCAAGGGTACGGCTGTTCGCCGTTTAAAGAGGTACGTGAGCTGGGTTTAGAACGTCGTGAGACAGTTCGGTCCCTATCTGCCGTGGGTGTTGGAGACTTGAGAGGAGCTGCCCCTAGTACGAGAGGACCGGGGTGGACGCACCACTGGTGTACCTGTTGTGGCGCCAGCCGCAGCGCAGGGTAGCTATGTGCGGAAAGGATAACCGCTGAAAGCATCTAAGCGGGAAGCCCACCTCGAAACAAGGTCTCCCTGAAGGGCAGTGGAAGACGACCACTTCGATAGGCCGGAGGTGTAAGCGCGGCAACGCGTTCAGCTGACCGGTACTAATCGCCCGTTTGGCTTGATTTGATCCAGTAGAAGCATGGCTTCGGTGGACTGCCGTCTCGTGTAATGTGCGTTGTTCTGGTTTGGTGGTCATGGCACGAGTGAAACACCCGATCCCATTCCGAACTCGATGGTTAAGCACCGTAGCGCCGATGGTACTGCGTCTTAAGGCGTGGGAGAGTAGGTCGCCGCCAGACCTGACCAGCGCACATTTCCGTCTTCGACGATTGCGGGCTTCTTGCCCGCCCATAACATTTCTGGCGCGGGGTGGAGCAGTCCGGTAGCTCATCAGGCTCATAACCTGAAGGTCGCAGGTTCAAATCCTGCCCCCGCAACCAACCGAACCCCTTGCATGCCCAGCGTTTTCGAGGGGTTTTCTTTTGCCTCCAAATTGCTTCCAAGGTGTGCCGTAGGCGGATCCATCACAACTGCAGCGAATTCCCGCGCACCGTAAGCATGGCACTTTGGGCGACCGCCAGTTGGCTATAGCGCCGCGAGGAACTTGAGCCTGACCGAGGTTTCGGGAACACTTCCGGATGAGGCAACGCGCGAAGGACGGCCCCATGTCGACGATTGTCTTGGGCCTTTCGCAATCCTTGAGGAAACTTTGCAGTAGCATTGGAATAAATCACCACAGCATTGGACGCTGGCAACCGCGTTTATTGGGAAACCGTCACAGGCTGTTCTTCATCACTCTTCATTCCATCATCTTGTGAATGCAGCGTGACAAGGGTTCGTTGTCGCCATGAAAACTTGCGATCATTGCTTGCATGAACTCGTTCGGGTCGATTTCTTCTTCGTCCATCGCAAAACCGGAAATGTTAAGCAGGATGTTGAGTAAGGTTAGCTGGCATCGACCATTTCCTTCGCGGAAGGGGTGAATGGCATAGATCTCGGCGATGTAATGCGCAGCGCGAGTTGCAAATTGCAATGCGTCAGCAAGCTCAGTCAAATGTCCTTCGGCGGCCAGTTGACCGAATATCTTGTTCATTTCTGCGTCAATGTACTCTGGATAACAGAACCAGTCTCCGCCTTTTCCTGCCCGGATTTCGCGGGGCTGACCTGCCCAATCATATACGTCTTGGAAGAAGTGGTAGTGGATACGCTTGTAGTGATCATAGTCGAGATCCCCTTTTGGAAGGGGTTCTTCTGACCGCGCCAGAAACATCAGTTGTTCAAACTGGTCTAGCTGACCCTGATCTCGTAGTTCCGCCTTGTTTCGGAGAACTTGCGTGCCGGTGTAGCAGAGTGGATCCTCGGTCGCGTCGTAGCGGCTCATGATCCTCGCTTGGTCGCAAACGAGCCAGCGATTGCGCTACGCAATGCATCACCTTTCAACCCGCGTTGTTCCATATGGGTGATCAAAGTGATGGACCGCTGGCTTAGAGCCATGCCTTCAACCAAAGCGAATTTGGTTGCTTTGCCCTTGCCAAGGGCCTTGGGCATGAACCGGCCGGTAGATGCATTTGATTGTATGGCCGCATTCTTACTCATGCGTTGAGCCTACCATAATTTGGGGAACAAAGGCAAAAGGAACCGTTATCTCTTGGTACGATTGAATGCCTTCCCTTGTCACCACTTAGGCCATGTTTCCGACTCAACCGATCCCCAGGCACTGTCCCATGCGCAAAAAACCGGGCTTGGCACGGCGGTCGCAGCCCAAGGTTGCCTGTATGATGCTGGCAAGAAATTAAGGTGATGTGCCAATTCCGATGTACTTGAACGCGATTCCGGCGGCACATGAACGCGTTCTTGTCTGTTCTCCGGGTTGCGTGTTGTTTCCCGAGCAGTTCCGTTCAGTAGCGGGTGATTCTGTTCACTCTGGTCCAGTGCAATTTTCTGAGGAACACTGGACGAAACCGGTACGGTTCTTCTTTCCCAGCAGCTGATTTCAAGTAGACTATCCTCGCTGGCGGACCCTTGGCCCGGCGCGGTCAGGCAACAAGTACAACGGGTGTATCCGTGAGGGTTTCCGCTCCCTAGCGCTCTGCAATCCTTTTGAACATCCCACCACTGAGTCCCCCGACAATTAGGACCATCTATCCCGGCTGATTAGAAGTCGACGGCCCGCTGATTAGAAGTCGACGGCCCGCTGATTAGAAGTCTCCATATCGTGCTCTGGAAGAAGCAGGGCAGCGACAACCTTGTGCCTTGGGTTAGCCTGGCGTTCTGCTGTCTCAGTGAGGACCGGCGGATACGTCCGGCCGCGCAGTCCGCCGATGTTCCGGGCCAGATCGACCATCCCGGCGCACCTTCTCGGCTCCAACGATGCGGGAGAGAGCCTAGTCGCCTATCGAGGTGGAGCAGAGCCCAGTGAGATCCAACACCTCCCGACCATGCCAATGCGCCTGCACATGCGTCACGGTCCGGTCGGCAGCGGTGGGGAACCCGGACCCGTCGATGGCCCTTACCTTCGTGAACTCATTGGCGAGCGGCGCCATGTGCCCGGATGCCGACCTCTCGCCATTGCTCTTTTGCCAGAATGTCCGTTTCCTAGGCCCGATACGAAGAGTTTCGTGTCCCGAGCAGGAACGCCACATTCATCGCGTAATGCGATTCCGACAGGGCCTTCCTGACGACATCGGTGCCTGCCGACCGTTCAAGCTTATCAGCTTCGGCCTCTACGCCTCGCAGAAATTTGAATGTCCGTTTTTGAGGTTCCTCTCCATCGGAATCTGCTACGAGCACCCCTCATTTGAATAATTCTTCAATATCCGCCATTGGCCGGAACAACTTCATCGGTTGGTCCGGAAACAGCAAAAAACTCTCTCGTTCATAAAAGCGCTTAGCGTTTTCGTCCTTGGCATCCACGATCACCGCAAATAATGCAATTTCACTACGCACAGCCCGGTTGAGCGCATCCGCGAGAAGAAACCGGCCGTATCCCCTTCCTTGGTAGCGCCGGTCGATGGCAAGTCGACCCAGCAGAGTAGCCGGGATCAGTGGGTAACGCGGCAGCTTGCGGACGACGGTTTCTGGAAGATCCGGAAGCCGCACTGCTGTCGACGAAAGCGTATAGTACCCGGCGATGCCTCCGTCCGTCAGAGCGAGGACAAACGGTGCCGCAATTTTCCTTCTGGCGTCCTGTCCGGCTTGCGTCTGAAAGTAGCGATCGAGCGGTTCTACACCGCTTTCGAACCCTGATCGGTCATGTTGCGGGCCGAGAACCTCGACTCGTAGCGTATCATCTGCGCCGCTCACCTGTCATACACCTGATCTCTCTCGATAGCTGCGAAAAGTGTCTTGCAGTCGTTCGTTGACCGGCCACGGTTCGGTCAAAGCCTGAACGAAGGCCTGACTGTCGCGCACTGAAAGCTCCAGATGTTGATGTTCCTCGATTGCGCGCCGCGCCGCATCCTGCAGGCTCGTCACAACGAAGTCTGTCACGGTGCGCCCCTGCACGGCAGCGGCATGTTCGATCAGACGTTTTTGATCAGCGGTCACGCGTGTCTCGAGGCGCTCCCCCCGGACTCGGCCAGTCGTCGACTTCTTTGCTGCTTCAGCCATGTTTCAAACTCTAATCTTTATGGGAAAAGTACGGCCAATGGCCGGGAAAGTAAATGTCCAGTCCCGCCGACCGCCGACGCGCTTGACGGCCGCAGAATGGGTGCGGCTGCAACGCGTTGAGAAAAATGACCAAGGGTTCGATCACCGTCACCTACGGGCAAGAAGGGTGTCTCTACGCACTGTAGAGATATTGGATTGGGTAAAGCCTTCGCGCCGGCCGGCACCGTCGCTGCCACTACATCCACTTCGAGCGAGGAATTCCTCCGGCATCGCTTTCTGGGAGTTTGAGTGCGGGTTTTCCGTGACGGGATGAGGATCGGAGGAAAGGCTTCCGGCAACAGTCATGGAGAATATCCCGATGGCTGGGGAGCATAGTGCGGCCCGTAAGGGCGGCATGCGCACGAACCCTGACAACGAAATCACCGGCAAGAAAATCGCCGGGTAAGAGAGAGCGTTTGCCCTGGATCCAGCCTCGGGAGACGGGGGTGGTGAAGACGCTGTCCGTCATGCCGACCATGCCGGTTTCTGGCCGGACGTCTTGCGCCAGGATTTCCGTGCCATGGTCCGTGCGGCTTGGCAGGCCAGCAATGCAAACAGGTGCCGCTGGACCAAGAATTCGCCAGTTCCTGTTAGTCTACCTGGAATTAACTTCTGGGAAAGAAGAACCGTACCGGTTTCGTCCAGAGCTCTTTGGAAACCTGTACTGGATCAAAGTGAACAATTTCGCCCGTTGCTGTACGACCCTGGCTGGGAAACACCACGGCGAAACCAAACAAGGCCGCTGCATCCTTGGTAGTACGTCGGCTCCCCGCTGAATTCCGCTGGTTCCGCTTGATCCGTCCAGCCTCACAGTGTTCAACAGACTCAAACAGGAGACGCCTGAAACGCCTTTGGGAAAAGGTGGCAGCCGGAGAGGAATTGTGCGGCATCGCGAAGCGCTCCAATGGGTTCAGCGACGAAGGCAACAGCCCAAAATCGCAGACAGACTGGTAGGCACCAGGACTCAGGTCTCAATCAACTTGAGCAAGTTCTGCCGATTCAGCATCCTTTCTCATGCATGCGATCAATGCTCTTCATGTCGTCAACGAGAGCAGTCAAAGCCCCACAACCGTGAATTCGGGGCCGCCAGACCAGACCAACTTCCAACTTGCGCCAGGGCGGACATTCTGGACGATCCCTGGATCGAAGGCGACAAAACACCGCCCGCCCGAATGTCGCACGGACGGGTAGATTAGCCCGCGATTACCCTCCGCCCTCAGGTAAGCAGCGAGGCGCTGTCCAGCCGGGTAGACGTGCTCGGGATCCGGATCGAGTGCTGGATGTGACTGCCCGCGCAGGTCCGGAAATTCGCCGATGAAATCTGCAAGAAATTCCACGTAGCGCGCCTCGTCCTCGTAGCGTCCGATAAAGCCCAGTTCGCGGGTTCGATGAAATCCCACCTCCTGCAGGCTCGTCAGTATATCCCAGGCGCAATACCACGCGCCCCGATCACCGCCATTGAACCGGTTCCCTGTGGGCCGTGTATAGGCGAACGCCGCGTTGATGTGGCTCTGACCGTAAAGTTTGAGATCATGCGTCCTGCGGACAAAGGCCAGTTCACGCCGGTCAAGCGCGGGACTGCCCTCGCGCTCCGCAGTCAAACGTGCGCTGGTCTCTCCTTCGAGTTCCACGAGCACCGCCGCCTCGTCGTCGCTGTCGACCAGGCCCCACATGACCGGAGGTTTGTGGTTGGTTTCGGGGATCAGCCGGACAAGTGCGCGATCATTGACCTGTGTGGTCCTCAAACCCCGCCCCTGAGCGCATCCAGGTAACCGCGCACTCGCAGGATCTTGGGCAGTCCGCCGGCGATCATCTTGTCCAAGGGGCGCGCGCCATCGAATTCGGGGCCTTGGTTCGACAACTTCACCCATTCCCGGGAGATCGGCTCGTTGAAGTAAAGTTCAAGCGACTTGAAGAGTCCAATCAGCGCGCTCAACCGTAGCATCTGGTCCCGCGTCAGGTCACCCGCAAAACCGGGCTTCTTCGCCCGCTTCCAGGTTGATTCCGACATGTCCGCAAGCTCTGCTGCTTCACGTTGGGTTAACGACCAGGCCTCAGCAATACGCGCGAATGCCTTGAGGCCGACCACCTGTCTGTCCAATCCGGGACGTTCAAGAGCGAGTTCTTTCATTTGGCGCCCCCCAGCGAACCTGTTTACCAATATAGGCCATATGATACATTATGCAAGGTCATATGAACCTAGTGTGGCTGGTTTCAGTGCTGGAAGCAGGACCGGATTCCCGTGGCGGGTCTGGAGGTCGGAGTAAGTGCTTTCGTCCGACCGGTTGGAGAACTATCTTTCAAGAACAGAAGAGTATGCCCATCGTCTCTCAACTTCCAAGGGTCTTGGATGTTGAAGCAGCGCTTGCGTATCAGGATTCCAAAGCAATCTGACATTCCTCAAAAACGAGACGCGCGGAGGCAAAAGCTGCCACAGCCAAGGAAGTCTTGGTGCCGGTGCGCTTGTCCGAGGCGGATGCCGAAATCATTGATCGCAATGCCAGCCTGCGAGGCACAGTGGCATATGGACGAAGAGCGCTGAACCTTGCGGGAATTGCCAGAGCGTACATCGGTCCCGGCAACCGGGTGGATCTGGAACCGCCGCCGCGCAGCCCAATGCGCGAACCACCGCCTTTCGGCGGAGCGGGCCGGGAAGTCCATGATGGTCGGAACCAATGTGGTTTCCGAACCGATACGCCAATTGCCCAACCTGGATGTGAGAGACTGGAGTTCCTCTTGGGGTCTCGACGACATTTCCTTCTCCGCTGTCGGCGAAGCCGAGTTGCGCTATGGCATTTCCAATCTGGCGCAGGGTCCGTCGACCGCATTCTTCCCCTCGACAGCAAACTGGTGCGGGCTTCTCAGACGGTAGCCGGAACCGATCTTGCCGAGAAGGCGTCAACTGTTGTTCGCGCCTCTTGTTCGATCAGTTCAATCAGTGCCTCTGCCAAACGTGGAACGCGCCAATGGCGCGGGCGCATCAGGAATATCTCGAAGTCCAGATTCAGTTCGAATGGGCGCTGGACCAGGTTCCGGCCGGCATAGCCGTTTGCCGTGATCACATCCACGATTGCGATGCCCACGCCCCTGGCGGCAAGGTCGCAGGCCATATAGGTGCTGAAAGTCTCCACACGCCGTTGGGTCCGCACCCTTTCGCGGTCAAGCGCGGCATCGACCGTCAGCCGCCATTGGTCAAAATTGGACAGCGAAATAAGTGTCTCGCCCCGCAGATGGGAAGGCTTGATGACTGCTTCGCTCGCGAGAGGGTGGACCTCTGGCAGCACACAAACAAGCGGCACATCCATCAACAGCGTTCTCGTCACCCCGGTGTCGTCCCCGCTCATGAGGCCTATGCCGAAATCCACCCTTCCGGCGGCAACCCATTCCATGATCCAGCGCGAACTTCGTACCGGGAGCGACATCGAGACGTTGCCGTGTTCTTCGAGAAAGCGGGCTATGATGTCCGGGAGCCAACTGTGAGCGATCATGGGCATGGCAGCGAGAAGGATTTCGCCCTGGCGGTGATTGCTGAGATCGTCCGCAAAGCGGGTCAGGCGGTCAAGTCCGAGATAGGTTCGCTCAACCTGGTCATGGAACGCCCGCGCCTCGGCAGTAGGCACCAGCCGGTTTCCGGTACGCTCAAACAGGGAAAGGCCAAGGTCTGCCTCAAGGTGCCTGATGTGCTTGCTGACTGAGGGTTGGCTGACATTCATGTGCTCGGCCGCCGCCGTCACACTGCCCGACTCCATGACAGCCTTGAATGTCTCTACCTGGCGGATGCTGAGTGCGCGCATTTCATTGCCTCTGGTTTACCATAACTATTTTTTCGTCCAGATGAAAAAATCGGAATTGGATTTATTGGTGGCTTTTGACGTACGGTCAAGCACTCGTAGCGGCAGGGCCATGAAGACATGGACACTCTTGTGAGTGCTCTGGATCGGAAGAGCGCCAGTTTTGGAAATACGCTTCTGCCATTTGACGCCAGCGTTTACCGGCATAGGCTGGAGTTGGTGCAGGCTGAGCTGAAGCGCCGGAACCTGTCGGGCGGCCTCTTGTTCGATCCGGAGAACATGTTCTGGCTTACCGGCTACCAGACAATCGGCTACTTTACGCCCCAAGCCATGTATATCGGTCTTTCAGACCGGCCCGAAATCATCTCCCGGATGGTCAACCGGGATCTGGCTTTGGCCCATCCGACGATCGGGGGATTTGAGCCGGTCACTGATACGGCCGACCATATCGATGTGCTTGCGGCATTCCTGAATGACAAACCCGGCGCGGAAATCGGCATAGAGCTCCGCTCAAGGCATTTTTCGGTAGAGGACTACCTCAGACTTTCGGATCGCATTGCAGTGGCGCTGACAGACTGGTCAGGCGTGATCGAAGCCCACCGGCCCGCAAAGAGCGCGGAGGAAATCTCCCGTATGCAGCATGCCGCCCGTTGTGCGGAGGCAGGTCTTCAGGCTGCAATCGAAGCGGTTGCGCCAGGTAAGACAGAAAACGACATCGCCGCTGCCATGTTCCAGGCCAATATTGCAGCAGGCAGCGAATACCTTGGCCACCCGCCGCTTGTTGTGGCTGGCCAGACCACGGCTCTTTGCTTTGCCATGTGGCGTAGACGGAAGATCAATGCCGGTGATGTGGTTCTCCTTGAGGCAGCGGGCTGTATCGACCGCTACCACGCTATGCTCTCCAGGCCGGTCGTGGTTGGCGAGCCCAAGGCGGAGCATGTTGAAGTGGCGGCGGTCCTGCAAGGTGTGCTGGAGGCCACCATTGACGCAATCAGGCCTGGGCTGACGTCGGGGGAAGTCGATCAGTCCTGCCGGAAAGTGGTCGAAAATCGCGGGTTTGGCGAGTATTTCCGTCACCGCTCAGCCTATGGCATCGGCATCGGCTTTCCGCCGAACTGGTCAGAAGGCCACATCTACGCCATCCGGCCTGATGATCCGCTGGTGCTTGAACCTGGCATGACCTTCCACGTCATACCCACTTTGTTTCTTGACGATTTCGGAATGTGCTTCAGCGACAGCGTCCGTGTCACGGAAACCGGCTGTGAGCTTCTTACCGATTTTCCGCGCCAACTGTTCGTAGCGGACGGTTGAGCCCCATTCACGCAGTTCAGAAAGGAAATGGATCCATGAAACATGTCTGCAAACTCATCACTGGAGCTGCCGCTGCGGCACTGATGGTCCCGGCCTCTGCTCTCGCGGCAGAGAAATGGGATATGCCAGCCGGTTATTCTGCCCAGAACTTCATCACCAAGAGCTACATTTCGTTTGCCGAAATGGTCACGGAAAACTCCGGCGGCGAGTTGGAGATTGCCGTTCATCCCTCTGGTTCGCTCTACAAGGCATCGGAAATCCTGCGCGCCGTGCGCTCGGGACAGGTTCCAATCGGAGCCAGATATATGGGTGCTCACGCGTCGGAAGACCCGATCTTCGGCATCGACACTGTGCCGTTCCTGGCCACCAATGGTGATGAGGCATGGAAGCTTTACCAGGTCTCAAAGCCGGCTCTTGAAGCAGCCCTTGAAGAGCGTGGCATGAAGCTTCTGTTCACCGCTGTTTGGCCCCCGCAAGGCCTGTTCGTGAACAAGGAAGTCGAGAGCATCGCCGACATGAACGACGTCAAGTTTCGCGCTTATGACGCCTTGACGACCCGGCTGGCCAGACTGATGGGAGCGGTTCCCACCAAGACCGAAGCAACCGAAATCGGCCAGGCTTTTTCCACGGGCATTGCGGATAGCATGATTGCATCCGGTGCGATCGGTGTCTTCCAGAAAATGTGGGACTACGTAGACAACTTCTACGAAGTGAACGCCTGGCTTCCCAAGAGCGCTGTGGTTGTGAATATGGATGCCTGGAACGCACTGGATGACGCCACGAAGAAGGTGGTGATGGACGCGGCCATGGAAACCGAAAAGGCCGTATGGGCAGCGATGGAACCGGTCAATGAAGGCTACAAGCAGACCATGGCTGACAACGGCATAAACGTCATCGAACCCAGTGACCAACTCAAGGCCGATTTCAAACGGATAGGAATGATCCTGGGTGACGAATGGGCTGCTGCCGCAGGAGATGCAGGCGCAGAGGTCATCAAGGCCTATTCGAACTGAACATTTGGTTGGCGGGCTTGTTGTGTACAACTGGCCCGCTTGCCCTGCCGGCCAATAGCCATGGCAATGATCTTGAGAGTGGATGCGGCCCTGCACGCGCTTTACCGTTGGTGCGGCTATCTTGCCGGCGTCTTCATCGTTCTCATTGGAGTATTGGTAATCATCAATATTGCCAGCCGGATGATGCAGGCATTCGTCCCGGGCATGACGGAAGGGGCAGGCTACTGCATGGCCGCTGCCGGGGCTCTGGGGCTGGCCTACACATTCGGAGAGCATGGCCACATCCGGGTGACCATGCTGGTCGGTCAACTACGCGGCCGTGCCCGGTTCGGACTCGAGCTGGCGGCGATACTGACGGCAGCGGCTCTCAGTTGCTATCTCGCCTGGTTCATGGTGCGCATGGTATATGTGTCCTACGATTTCGGTGACCGAAGCGATGGTTCGGACGAGCTGCTCATCTGGATGCCGCAAGCCCCCATGGCGTTTGGTTTCGTGGTCTTTGCGGTCGCTCTCGTTCATGCGGTGCTTGCTGGATGGGCCAATAAACAGGCCGAACGCGCCGACGGCCCGGAAAGCACCCGTGTCGGCAATTCAGGGCGCTGACTGATGGAACAGATTGCCACGAGCGGAGTGCTGCTTTTGCTGCTCGTGGCCCTTCTCGGTTCGGGCCTCTGGATCGGGCTATCCCTTCTTGGGGTCGGTATCTTCGCAATGGCCGTCTATACCGGGCGGCCCATCGGCGATGCCATGGCGACGACGATCTGGTCCCACACCTCCTTGTGGGGTCTCTCGGCGCTGCCACTGTTTGTGTGGATGGGAGAGATCCTCTTTCGATCGAAGCTCTCTGAAGCGCTATTCTCCGGCTTGTCGCCGCTGATGCGGCGGCTTCCTGGCGGGTTGTTGCATGTCAATGTGATGGGATGCTCGACTTTTGCGGCCATTTCGGGCTCAAGTGCCGCAACACTGCTGACCATCGGCAAGATGACCATGCCGCAGCTCAAGGCGCATGGTTATCCGGATTCCATTTCAGCAGGCACCTTGGCAGGAGCGGGCACTCTTGGCCTCCTGATACCGCCCTCCATCACCATGATCATCTATGGCGTTACGGTACAGGAATCCATCGGGCGACTGTTTATCGCGGGCGTGCTCCCCGGTTTGATGCTGACCGGGCTGTTTGTCTTGTACATCATGATGTGGGGCGTGTTCACGGAACAGGGCCGCAAGCTGCGGGAGGCGCGGTCAACACTGAAGGAAAAGTTCCAGGGAGTTATCAGACTCGCTCCGATCGTTGGGCTGATCGGCGCTGTCATCGGTTCGATTTATGCCGGCATTGCCTCTCCGACCGAAGCTGCAACTCTTGGCGTGATTGGAGCAATGCTCCTTTCAGCTCTGCAGGGCACGCTGTCAGCGGACACGCTCAAGGCGTCTTTGCTTGGCACGGTCAAGACCACCTCCATGATCATGCTGCTTCTGGCAGGCTCTGCATTCCTGACACTTGCCATGGGATTTACCGGCTTGCCGCGCCAACTGGCCGACGGGATTGGCGGCCTGAATCTCACCCCGGCCATGCTGATCGCAGTCTTGACTGTTTTCTATATCTTTCTGGGCTGCTTTCTGGATGGCATCTCCATGATCGTATTGACCATGGCGGTCATCGAACCGCTGGTGAGGACGGCTGGTATCGACATGATCTGGTTCGGTGTCTTTGTTGTACTGGTCGGCGAAATGGCCTTGATCACGCCGCCGATCGGCTTCAACCTGTTCCTGGTGGAAAGCATGACCGGGCACGGCATCGGCTTCGTCTCCCGGGCGGCCTTGCCCATGTTCCTTTTGATGCTGCTCGGCGTTGTATTGCTCGTTGCCTTCCCGGAGATTGCCACCTGGCTTCCCAACGCCATGACCTCGAGAGGTTAGAAATTGAACCGTCCACCAATTGCATATGACTGCGGTCCATATCCAAGAGGCAGGCTGGCCTTCATCTGCGTGGCCAATGCCGGGCTTACGGAAGGGGAGATGTTCTGGATGCGCCCGCCAGGTGTGGGTTTGAGCTTCACACATGTAAGGATGCAGACTGAGTGCACCGTGGCCAGTCTTGCCGGGATGGAGCACGACCTCGATGACGCCTTGTCTGCTTTGGTGCCTGCACGCCATGATGTGGACGTCATTTGCTACAATTGCACATCCGGCAGCTTTGTCATCGGCGAGAACAAGATCGTTCGGAAGCTGGAGAGGAACCGGCGCCACGTGATTGGTACAACACTGTTGTCCGGCGTGGTCGCGGCTTTCCGGGCGTTGGATGTCAGGACGGTCTCAATCGGCACCGCGTATACCCCGGATATCGACGAGTTGGAGAAAAAGTACTTCGAAGAGCAGGGTTTCAAGGTAATCCACATTGAGGGCCTTGGACTCATGACTGATGTACAGATGAACTGCGTCAGTCCGAGCTTCCTCCATGACTTCGCTCTCTCGCTCGATCGCCCTGAAGCGGATGCAATCTTCCTGAGTTGTGGAGCCTTGCGCTCACTTGAGGTGATTGAGAGCGTTGAGCGCGAGCTCGGGAAACCTGCAATCTGCAGCAACCAGGCGAGTTTTTGGCACTGCCTGCGCCTATGCGGGATTGACGATCAATTGTACGGGTTCGGCCAACTCTTTCGAGAGTTCACGTAACTGCCGAATGGCGGCTTCCTGTGCGTGCGCGGCGTGGTGCCCGTCATGTTTCACGCAACATAACGGGCAGGGTCGGCGGTCCCTGGTTCTACTGGGCTGAATCTAGCTTTGCGGATCCAGCGCCAGCACAAGGGTTGTCGCATTGTGACGCATCATGTCCAGGTAAGTGGGGGCCGGGCCGTCGGGTCCGGACAATGCTCCAGGATAGAGCGTGCCACCGATGGCAGCTCCGGTCTCATCAGCAATGCGTTCGAGGAGGCGGGGGTCAGTTATGCTCTCGACGAAGACGGCACGAATGCCGAGCTCGCGGATTTGCCGGATGAGGCCGGCAACATCCTTTGCGGACGCTTCCGACTCTGTACTCATCCCTTGGGGCGCAAGGAATGTCAGTCCGTAGGCGCGGCCAAAATACTGGAACGCGTCGTGTGAAGTAACGACGACGCGGCGGTGCTCCGGTAGTCCTGACACCATCCCGCGGATCTCCGCATCAAGTGCCATGATCCCGGCCCCGCATGTTGCACGATTCCGGTAGAAGTCGGCCTCGTGCTCGGGAGCGGCCTCAACCAGAGCGGCAGTTATGTTGTCAACATAGGTCAGGGCATTGCGAAGGCTCTGCCAACCATGCGGGTCGAATTCGCCATGGTGATGGTGATCGTGGCCGGCATCGGCTTCCGCATGTTCATCGTGATCATGACCCTCTTCAGCATGTTCGTCATGCTCATGTTCATGGTCGTGCCCGTCTTCGCCGTGTTCATCGTGATCATCATGACTGTCTTCGGCCATTTCGACATGGTCATCATGATCATCGTGGTCATCGTGCTCGTCGTCCAAGGCAATGAGTTCGATGCCGGTTGAAGCCACCACCCGGACACCACTGTAGTCCGAGGCATCAACCAGCCGGTCGAGCCAACCTTCAAACTCCAGTCCGTTGACAACTAGAACCGTTGCTTCGCTGACGCTCCGCGCATCCGCCGGGTTTGGCTGGTAGACATGAGTATCACCATCGGGGCCGACCAGCGTCGTGACGGCGACATGCCCGCCGCCGATACGCTGCACCATGTCGCCGAGGATCGAGAATGTGGCGACCACGGGTATCGGCTCTTCCAAGTCCGCAATCGCCGGAGCGGCAAGGGACACGGCGAAGAGTGTGGTAACGGATGTCAGGAACGCTTTACTACTGAACATTGAAACTCCTTTCAGGCTTCGAGAGGTTGGCGCGGGAAGACCCGCCCGGTGAGTCCCCCCACTGGCCCGAAGATCAACGACAGCGCGTAGACGAAACCTGCGACAAGAATGATCGTCGGCCCGGTAGGCAGGCTAAAGTGGTAGGAAAGAAGGAGGCCGCTCAGACTCGAGAGCATAGCGATCAAGGCCGCAATGGTGATCAGTGCGCTGATGCCAACTGCCCAAAAGCGAGAGGCGGCAGCCGGCAGGATCATGATGCCGACAGCCATCAGTGTGCCAAGTGCGTGAAAGCCCGCCACCAGGTTCAGCACGACGAGGGCAAGAAACGTGAAATGGGTCAAGGCGCTGAGGCCACTGACCGAGCGCAGAAACTGCGGATCAGCGCATTCGAGCACAAGCGGGCGGAACAGGGCTGCAAGTGTCAAGGCCGAAATGCTGGCGATGGAGCAAAGCAGAACCAGTGTAGCGTCGTCGACCGCAAGCACGGTCCCGAAGAGCACATGCATCAGATCCACATTGCTGCCTCGGGTGGAAACGATCAGCACGCCCAACGCCAGCGAGATCAGGTAGAAGGCCGCGAGGCTGGCGTCCTCGCGCAACGCAGTGACGCGGGTCACAAAACCCGCCATGAGCGCGACTGCCATGCCTGCGATCAGCCCGCCAATCGTCATCGCTCCGAGAGAAAAGCCCGCCACGAGAAAACCAACGGCCGCACCCGGAAGGATTGCATGTGCCATTGCGTCACCAGTCAGGCTCATGCGGCGCAGCATCAGAAAAACTCCAACTGGTGTTGCGCCAACCGAGATAGCAAGGCAGCCCACCAGCGCGCGCCGCATGAAGCCGTAATCGGCAAACGGCTCAACGATGGTCTCCCAAATCATGCGGCGTCTCGTACGCATGTATGCGGGGGGCCAGAGCAGGCCTCGCACATCTGACGCGCGCGAAACTGGTTCTCAGTCGTCAACACCTGTGCAGTTGGGCCATGGGCGACGAGTTCGCGGGCCATCATCAGTGTATGAGGGAAATGGAGTCGTACCAAGTCCAGGTCGTGCAAGACGGCGATGACCGTGCGGCCCTCGCCGTGCCAGCGCCGTATCACGCCGATCAGGTCTGCCATGGTCCTGGCGTCAACTGCGGTGAAGGGTTCGTCCAACAGCACAAGTCGCGCGTCTTGCAGCAGCAAGCGGGCGAAGAGTGCGCGCTGGATCTGGCCGCCCGAGAGTGACCCTATCGGCCGCCTCTCGAACCCTTCAAGGCCCACCGCTGCAATCGCCTCGGCAACCCGCTTCCGATGACGGTCCCAGATGCCCGCAAAGGGACCAATCTCGTGCCAAAGCCCCATCGCCACGAGGTCGGCAACCACGATCGGGAAAGACCGTTCGATGTCCGACTGCTGCGGCAGGTAGGCAATGTCATCCCGCGCGATCCCATCAAACGCAATCCGGCCTTCGAGCGGCCGAAGTGAACCGTTCACCCCCTTCAGTACAGTGGATTTGCCGGCCCCATTCGGCCTGACGATAGCAGTCAAGCTGCCCTCGGCGATCTTGCCGCACAGGCGTTGTACGGCCGGGTGCCGATCATATCCGAGCGTCAGGTCCTGAAACTCCAGAGCGAAGGTCATTGCCACCCCAGTGTTGCTGTCGCCCAAAAGAACGCGACCCAGAGCGCGGCTACGATCAAGGCCGTCCCTAGCAGCCTGTGAACAGCTCCGGCTTGCAGCAGCCGGATTGGATGCCTGTGCCGCCCGTTCATGCGAGCATTCTGTGCCGTGCGGCGGCAATCATTGCGAGCCGCGGCGGCGCTCCATACGGATACCGGTTCCTCACGGATAACGTTCCTCGTCCGGATTTAGGCTGGGCTGGTTTCTGCGCACTGCGCGCATGTGCCCTCGACCTCAATCGTGCGGCGTTTCATGACAAACCCGAAGGAGGCGGCATCCTCGGCGAGCAGTCCTCCGATACGCTGATCCTCGATTTCGACCGATGACCTGCAGCGGTTGCAGATGAAGAACAGGCAATCGTGGTCGCGCTCGGGATGGAGGCATGGGACATACGCGTTCAGGCTTTCGATTTTGGAAACGAGGCCCTGCTCCATCAGGAAATCAAGCGCCCGGTACACAGTCGGCGGTCCAACCGGTCGAGAATCCTTGGGTTTGACAGCTTCGATCAGTTCGTAGGCGCCCTTCGGCCGGCCGCTTGCCCAGAGCAGTTCCAGAATGCGCCTCCGAAGCCTGGTCATCCGGACGCCGCGTCTCTCGCAGATCCAATCTGCGAGCGCGAGCCGTTCTCGAGGTGTGTGCTTTCCGCGGCAATCCGTGCCGTTGCAGGGCTTGGGTTGGGCAGCCGGCTTCGTGATCATCTGCCTGTCCTCGAGAATCAAGAATGCAACAATATAACATTGCATAATTTGGCTTGCAACAGTGCGCCTTCCGGGCAACTCCCATCCGAAGCAACCAGAAATCGAAGACCGGTTCCATCATGATACCATTGCCCATACGGCAACGACTCCGGCAGGATTTGCCTGCCGGGCACCATTTGGCGGGTCATTTATTCGTTGTCCGGTTGGTAACTGAATCAAGAGTCGTGGGCGGAATACCAACTCTCGCTATCGGCCGCGATGATGTCGCACTGGTCAAATGAGGCGCCGGAAGGACTCCAATTCAGTGACGAAGTGATCGCATTCAAGACGAATGATACTGATCCGGGCGATTTTTTGCTCGGATTGTATAAGGTGTGTCTTGGTCCCCAATCTGCTTGCATGTTGCTGACCGGGGGGCGATGTCTCGGTTAGTGATCCCAACGAGACGGTTCCCGATGCCGCACAATTCCAATCTGTTCGGCGACAATCCAAGTGAGAATCCGCGTTGCCCCATCTGAAATGTTCCCCCGTAATATCACCAAGAGAGTGTTCCAATGTGGAAGATAAGCATGACAACGCGGGATGAACACGTCAGTGCGCTGGCACGACGATATCGTGCAGGCTGTACCGATGTGACAGGTTTCGGGTTAATCGGGCACTTGGTGGAAAACTTGCGGGCAAGCGGCGTGAGTGCACAATTATCTTTGGATAAAACCCCATTGCTGGATGGCGCACTGGAATTGCCAAAGAAAGGTATTACCAGCTCACTGTGTCGTCAAAATCCGAAAGCGCTCAAGGCGTTTTCTGTCCCTGAGACGGTGGCAAATGATCAGCGTTTTGCCCTGTTGTTTGATCCGCAAACCCGCGGTGAATTGCTTGCAGGCGTCAGGGCCTCAGAATTGAAAGTATTGAAAAACTCTGACCCTGAGTGTTGGGTTTTTGGGCAGGTTCGGGCAATGGCCGAAGGAAGTGATTGGGATTTGGGGGTAAAGTTGAGCAAGCGCTTGCCACTTCTGCAGGTCTTAGCTCTGGCGACAAGACTATTCTGCATTTTGTTACAGGTATGCCAAGAGCCGTGTCGCCGCTCAGGACAGCGATACGGACCTGCAATTCGACAACCTGACCATTGAAATCCCGAGCCATCAATGACGCGACGAGCAGTCTACTAACCGGCGGTGCCTTCGGATAGCGCATGTCACGAGAGGTTGCTCAAAACGCGTCTGCGGTGGCGTCCAAATAATCGCAGGATCAAACCAGTTGGTCAGTGATCCGTGTCTCCTCAGTGCCTAGGTGTAAGCCGGACACGATGACACGGCCGAGCGAATGAACCTCGAAGCTACGTTATCGAAACTCGAGCCATACTTGGACCAACGAGCGTTGCTTCCGGTGCTTATCCGGGGCAGAATCTCAAGGGTTATCGCTGATCTCCCGATCGAGATTCGAACGCAAAATTTGACGGTACGCCCGGCGAGATGAGGAACACCGCAATGACGAAGAAGACTTCCGACGCCAATGGAAATCTGCTGCGTCGGATTCCCAAGGTAGACCGGATATTAGACAGCGCCGCGTTCGCGGACCTCATTCGCATTCACTCGAGAAACGTCGTCATACGCGTGCTTCAGGCAGAACTCGGGTCGCTTCGTGACCGGCGGCGCAGCGGTGATCTTACAGCCACGGATGTCGAGCCGGACACCATTCGAGATCGTATCGACGCCGAGTTGCAGCGTCGCTCGATTGCATACTACCGCCGAGTCATCAACGGCACTGGCGTTATTCTCCATACCGGGCTCGGGCGTGCGCCACTTCCGCAGGAAGCGATCGACGCGTTGGTCGAGCATGCGGTACATCCGATGCGAGTCGAGATCGATCTCCAGAGCGGCGATCGCGGCGGTCGCGACCAAGGTTGCGTTGAGCTCTTGAGGGAGATCACCGGCTGCGAAGCAGCGACGATCGTCAACAACAACGCGGGAGCGACGCTGTTGGTCCTGGCAGCGATGGCCAGAGGTCGAGGTGTCGTGTTGTCTCGCGGCGAACTCGTCGAAATCGGGGGGTCCTTTCGCATGCCCGCGATCATGGCGGAGAGTGGCGCGCGGCTCGTCGAGGTTGGCACGACAAATCGAACTCATCTCAAAGATTATGAAACCGCGATCGACGAAGAGTGTGGCATGATATTGAAGGTCCACACGTCGAACTACCGGGTCGAAGGATTCACTAAGGAAGTCGAGATTGGCGACTTGGTCGCCCTTGGGCGGCAGCATCGGATTCCTGTTGTACATGACTTAGGATCCGGCTGTCTCATCGATTTGGAGTCTCGTGGGATTCACGGTGAGCCCTTTGTCTCAACGTCACTCAAAAAAGGCGCAGATCTCGTGTGCTTTAGCGGGGACAAGCTCCTTGGTGGCCCTCAGTCGGGGATCATCTTGGGCACGAAGGAAGCCGTGGCGAAGTGTCGGGGGCATCAGCTTTACCGGGCGCTTCGTCCGTGCCGTTTGACCTACACTGCTCTCGAGACCGTGCTGCGGATATATCTGAGGGGCGAGGATGAGGCGATTTCGAAGATCCCCGCGCTCGGACGATTGCTTGCACCGACGAGCGAGCTCAAGACGAGAGCGGAGCTTCTCGCGAAACAGCTCGGCACGATCGCGAGTGTTACAACAGAGGTCGTTCGTCATCAGTCCTTGGCGGGGAGTGGCTCGTTGCCGGCACGTGATATTCCGACTTGGGCGGTCAGTGTGGCGGTGGGTGGACTGTCAAGCACCGAGCTTGCTCGACACCTACGGACCAAAGAACCTCCGATACTTTCAAGAACGAAGGACGACTCCGTACTCCTCGATTTGCGGACGTTGCAAGACGACGAATTCGACGCAATAGCGGCGCGTCTCGGTTCGATCGGTTAGGCGCAAAAGGTCGCGATCTAAGTCGATCGGTACCAATACCCGAGTGTCCACGACCGAGCCTTACTTGCCGTCGACAAATGCCACGCCCTTCGAAAAATCGCGCGTCGTGTTGCTAATCGAATTCCGGTTTGCGTTTTTCGAGGAAAACCTGGATGTCTTCGAGACGGTTGCGAGAGGATCCGCAGTTCTTGATCAGCTACGCCTCGAAATCCATCTGCGTCTTGAGGTTGTTGATCAAACTCGCGAGCAGCAGCTTTTTGGCGCAGGCGGTGGACAGGCGTGCGCCGTTTGCGAAATCGGCCACGATCGCGTCTGCCTTGGCCCACAGTTTGTCGTCGGCAACCACGCGCGTGCAGTCGGCAAACGGCCACAGATTCTGCGTCAGGCCATGCGGGCCGATCTTCGCGTTCTCGACGACTGGGGGCTGCAGTCATCCACCGCAGAAGGCCGGCAGGACGTTCTCCAAATCATCGAGGCCCGGAACACCCGCAAGTCAACCATCATTTCTTCGCAACTGCCGGTTACCGAATGGCACCATCGCCGACGCAATCCTTGATCGTATCGTCCATTACGCTCATCACATCGAATTGAGCGCAGAATCGCAGAGGCGACAGAGAACGTCGCCGCCTCTCGACGGTTCCGTTCGCAACCGAAATGAATGAAGCCGGGCCAGACCGGGACGCACCAAGCCTAGTCCTGATGCGCCGGACAGGCCCCCGAAGCCCCGAAGATAGTGGGCAAAATCGAGCAAGACGCGAGTTTGGTTTCCGCTCCGGCTACGCCTTCGCTACGTCCAAACTCGCGGCCGGCTCCACCTCAGATGTCAAAGTGCAACTCTTGACTTCCCGAAGAGCCTCACAGACCAACTCGCCGTCAATCAACGGACACAACACAAAGGAGACAGACAATAACTCGACGCATACCCGAGAAGAGATAAGAACGCGTTCGAGTGTTACCGGAATCGCGTTCAAGTGCATCGGACTTTGCATAGAGGGTTGCGGGTTTCAACAAACCATATCATTATAATGCTTTATGGGCGTGTTATCGAGTGATTCAGTTGGCTCGGGGGCATCCGGACATCCGCGAACAGGTTGCTTGAAATGAGTGATTTTGCGAACTCCGCACCACAGAACAAAACGGACTATGTCGCACGCCTACTACTAAACCGAGTCATTGATACCAACCTCCAACCGGGCAGTTCCTTTGGCACCGAAGCAGAGCTACTTGAGCAAGTAGATGTTTCCAGACCAACGCTACGCGAGGCTCTGAGAATTCTCGAGGCACAGGGCGTACTGAAACTGCGTCCTGGTCCCCGTGGAGGCATAATAGTTGCACGGCCAAACGCCGATGTTATCGCCCATTCCATGTCCGTTTATCTGCGGCTGAACGACGTCCCGTTTGTTGAAGTCCTCAAGGCCCGGATTGCAATCGAACCTACGCTTGCCCATGGTGCTGCGTTGAACGGAGATGAAACACATTTCGAACAAATGGAGGCAACCATCAAAGCAATGGAAGATCCGGCCTGGTCCGACCAGGTGATCTATGAAGAGAACCGCAAATTTCACAGCGCCATTGCCAATGCTTCGGCAAACCCGGTTCTCGAGGCGTTTTGGATGACGATCAGTATCCTCGCCAGCGGCGAAGCAGACAGGATGAAGTACAGCAAGACGAACCGAAAGCACATCATTGCGGCCCATAAACGCATCCTTGATGCCTGCAGAAATCGCGACCCCGATCTGGCTTCCCGCGAAATGACGGAGCATTTAGGAGAACTCGATGAGTTGTTGCGAAAGCGCTATAGTGGCCGGACGCGGATTCGATACGCGACCTGACGGGACTGCAGCGTCATCCGCGCCTTGAAGGTGACTATCTGCCAGAGCAAACCTGCCTAAGGGTGGCAAGCAGCATTTCAAGGTGACTATAGTGTGCTGGCAACATTGACCGCGTTGGCAGCTGTGATTAACCTTCGTATGGACAGACGCGCGACGGGTTTGGCTTGTAATTGGCCCTCCGCGAAATCCAGTGTCTTCTTGTGGTTGCGGGCTACTTTCGGGCAAGTGAGCCCAACAGAATGATCTGTTTTCGAAGACTCCGTTTTTTGCGAGGGCCGAGTACCGATCGCGCCACTGCAGACCCGCCAAATCGGTCAATACGATTGACTTCAGAGGGCTTAATATCTAAATGATTTATGTCTGTCTCACCGAGCCACGTTATCAGTAACACTTGGTGATTGATAAAATTGATCAGGAGACAAGGATGCCCAAACCCGCGTTAACACAAGGGAACCCCGCGGGAACACTAACCTATCCTCTTGATGGCGTTACGGTTCTGGATCTGACGCAGATCTATAATGGCCCCTACGCGACAATCCTGATGGCACTGGGCGGCGCGAATGTGATCAAGATCGAGCCGTTGACTGGCGAGAACTTGCGCAGTCGGGGCGACTTGGGCGGTGTGGCGTATCCCTTCGCGATGCTGAACTCCAACAAGAAGCCGGTTACGTTGAATCTGAAGGCCGAGCAAGGCAAGGAGCTGTTTCGCGACATGGTGCGCAAGGCTGACATCTTGGTCGAGAATTTCGCACCGGGCGTCATGGAGCGGCTAGGTGTCGGTGCCGAAGAGCTTCAAAAGATCAATCCACGGCTCGTTTACGGGTCGAGTTCCGGCTATGGCAGCGACGGACCGTATCGCAACTTCCCCGCGATGGACCTCGTTATGCAGGCGATGTCTGGCGTTATCAATTCCACTGGATTTCAGGACGGACCACCGGTCAAGTCTGGCGCCGCGCTGTGTGACTTCTTTGCCGGAATTCACCTCTTCTCTGCGGTTATGATGGCTCTTTATCACCGGGAACGAACCGGCGTGGGCAAAATCGTCGAAGTCTGCATGCAGGATGCGACGTATTTTTCGCTGGCTTCAAATTACGGAATGTACCACACCCAAGGCGATGCCGCTCCCGAACGCACCGGCAACCGTCATAGTGGGCTCGGGATCGCGCCCTACAATGCCTATCCCACCAAAGACGGTTATATCGTTGTCAACGCACCGGCTGATCACCACTGGAAATCCATCTTACGGGTGATAGGTCGCGAGGATCTGACAGATGATGAGCGGCTGAAGACCCGGGAAGCGCGGGTCGTCCACTATGAGTTGGTCGATGAGCTTCTCGAAACATGGGCGCAGAACCAGACGAAGGATGCGGCAGCCAAAGCGATGCTCAGACAGTCAGTTCCATGCGCCCCCGTTCGAAACCTTCGAGAAGTTATGACCGACAAGAACATGCTGGTGCGGGGCGTCTTGCAGGATGTCGACCATCCCGAACTGGGCCACGTAAACCTGCCGCACACGCCCCTGAATATTAAAGGCGTTCCACGACTACCAATCCAGCCAAGCCTACCACTTGGTGCCGGTAATGCTGAAGTCTTTGGCCAATGGCTGGGACTATCGGAGGACAAGTTGGAGCAATTGAAGAAAGACGGCGTCATTTGAGGACCTTGCCCGCACCGATGCAGAAAGATCGGTCGCTGCCCTTCCAAGCACTGCAATAGGCGGTGACAGGCAGTTTCGCCGATGTCACAAAGGGATCAGCTTGGTATCTATGTCAGGGGGTTGGCACGGTCCCTGTTAGCGTGATGGAGATACGGTTCTGCGTAGATCCCCTCGGTCATGGCTTGAACAAAGCCATCGATTTCCAGCCTGTTGGGGCTTTCCCGCTCTCCGGTCATGCCGTGACTGCGAGTGCCTTACTCCAAAGGTGGAAAACGCTAGAATCTCCGCCCAACTGCGGCACCACGAGATTGACAGTTCACCGAGATCAAATTAATCATATAGATAATTATCTGAATGCTTAAGGTACCAAAGGAGCTGTGCAGCGTGAGACAACCGTCGTCTGACTTCGACTTTGCTAGCGTTCTTCGGGCAGGGGACCACGTCATCTGGCCCCAAGGAACTGGCGAGCCTTGCGGTCTTTCTTCGACCCTAATTGTCGCGGCGCCTACACTGCCTGCATTCACACTTGTGGTTGGAATGATCGCCTCTCAAACGCTGAAAGGGTTCCAGGCAGGAAACCCTGATTTCCTCTGTCTCAATGGTGCGGGAGGCGCGCGAAACGGGGTGGAACTGAGTAATGGTCGCGTCATCCCGGCCCATATCTCGGCTATTCCTGGCTTGATCGAAGCGCGCCGCATTCCGGTCGATGTCGCACTGATCCGCGTCAGGCCCACCGAAGATCCAGAGGTCTTTTCGCTGGGGGTCATGGCCGATTTCGTGCATGAAATGGTCGCCGCAGCCCGTGTCGTGATTGCCGAGATCGACGAAAGGATGCCGTTGACGCGGAACGACGCCCTGATTGATGGGTCACAGATTACGCATTTCACTGTTGCCGATGGCCCCCAGGTCCAGCTTCCCGACCCAACGCCTTCCGACGTGGACATTGCGGTGGCGCAGCGTGTGGCTGAGATAATTCCGGATCGTGCCACCATTCAAGTTGGGGTCGGAGGCGTGCCGGTGGCTATCTGTGCTGCTTTGAAGGGGCACAAGGACCTTGGCATTCACAGCGGCATTATCCCCGATTGCGCGGTCGATCTGATAGAGAATGGCGTTGTAAGCAATGCTTACAAGGGATCGAACAATGGCCTCACGGTTACTGGAGGGCTCTTCGGTACCAATAGGCTGAACCGTTTCGCACATGAGAATCAATCCATTGTCTTGCGCCGCGCGACATATACACATTCTGCCGCAACACTCGCTGGCTTGCACAAGCTACATACAGTGAACTCAGCGATCGAGATCGACCTGACAGGGCAAGTTAATTCGGAGATCGCAGGGGGGCGTTATGTCGGCGCGGTCGGCGGGCAAGTCGACTATGTGCGCGCAGGGCGGCTTTCCGATGGCGGACGATCTGTTATCGCGATGACCTCCACGACGCCTGACGGCAAACACTCCAAGATTGTTATGAATATCGGTGATCGCCCGGTGACCACTGCGCGTTCGGACGTCGATCTAGTGGTGACGGAATATGGTGTCGCAGACCTTTGGGGACTGGACCTTAAGGCGCGCAGCAAGGCCCTGATCAGCATCGCGCATCCCAAGTTCCGGGACATGTTGGCCCGCTCGCTTGTGGACGGGCACCAACCTAAGATCCACATTCCGGAAGCGGCCCGATGAACGAACAGTTTTCCGTCGAATGGTCGACAACCGAAACTCTCAAATTCAACAATGACAAGGAAGGCCTCGCAATCTTCTCACACCGGCGGAAGCCGCAGCTCCATTGACGGGAAAGGAAGTGACTTGAGACTTGAACTGACCGACGACCAGCGCGCAATGGTGGGCAGCGTTCGCCAGCTGGTACAAGAGAAATTCAGGGGCCGCGTCCACAAGTGGCAAGACGGAACCTTTCCGCACGAGAACATTAAAGACCTCGCGGAACTTGGCGTGCTGGGTATGGCAGTTCCGGAAAAATTTGGTGGATTGGGCCTGCCGGTTCTCGATTGCGTTCTCGTGCTCGAAGAGGTGGCAAAGGTCTGCTATGTGACCTCGACGATGGCGCTGTCCTCAGTGGGCGCGCAAAACCGCATCATTGCAAATTACGCCCCGAAACACTTGCAGGAGAAGTACCTGCCAGGCGTCGTTACAGGAGAGATCATACTAGGCATCGCCATGACTGAACCCCATGCGGGCACAGACGTGTCGAATTACAAGGTCAATACAGAAATCAAGGGTGACCGTGTCGTCCTAAACGGCACCAAGACGCTGATTTCGCGCGCAGACGAGGCGCATTGCTACATCGTCTTCACCCGTGTCAACGGAGTGCCGGGCCGCGAAGGCATCGGCTGCCTGTTGCTGGAGACAGACCGTCCGGGCTACGAAGTCACAGCGCACTATCCCACGATGGGCGGCGACATGCTGGCCGAGATCCAGTTCAACAACATCGAACTGCCGCGCGAGAACCTGATCATCGAGAGCGACGGGATGAAAAAGCTTCTCACCGCTTTCAACACCCAGCGGTGCATGAACCCCTCCGTGTCTCTTGGCCTGGCCGAAGGGGCCTATGAAGAAGCGGTCAAATACGTTCGCGAGCGCACAATCAAAGGCCGTCCGACCGGAACCATGCAGGGTATTCGCTGGAAACTGGCCGACATGGCGCGCAAGATCGAGGTCTCGCGCTCGATGCTGTATCGCGCAGCCGCTTCGGCCAACCCGTTCCCCGACCCCTACCTGGCTGCCATCGCAAAGATGGAAGTGAACGAAATGGCCATCTACGTCACAAGCGAGGCGCTGCAAGTGCATGGCGGCTACGGCTTCACCGACGAATACCTCGTCTCGCACCTGTTTAGGGGTTCACGTTATGGAACGCTTGGCGGCGGCGCGACCGAGGCATTGAAAGATCTGGTCGGACGCCGGGTCTATGACCGTTTCCCGGAAGATGGCTTCCTTAGTTTTGGTTTGATGTGATGCAGGACTTTGCCATTAGGTCGCTGCTCTTTGTGCCTGGCGACAATGAAAGAATGATCCAAAAGGCGCTGGCTTCCAAAGCGGATGCAGTAATCGTTGATCTGGAAGATGCAGTTGCGCCGGAAAACAAGCTGCAGGCGCGCGAGGTCTCAAACACGGTACTCAGCGCTCGCGACCACGGCCAAAAACCAGTCTTCGTTCGCGTCAACGCCTTTGACACTGGCGAGACCTCTCATGACTTAGCTGCTGTCATGGGCGCATTTCCAAGTGGCATTATGCTCCCGAAATGCCGGGGAATGGACGAGGTTATGCGGCTGTCGCACAACCTCGACTCCCTTGAGGCACGGGACGGCATCGAAATCGGCTGCACCCGGATTTTGACGGTTGCCACGGAAACCGCCGAAGCCACATTGAAACTAGGGTCGCTGCGGCCCGACGTGACTGGACGGCTCTGGGGCATGCTCTGGGGTAGTGAAGACCTGAAGGCGACACTTGGGTCGCAAGCAAATCGCGACGAAGAGGGGCGGTACACTTTTCCTTATCAGTTCGCGCGCACCCAATGCCTGTATGCGGCAAGTGCACTTGGCGTGGTCGCGATCGATTCCGGCTACACGGACTTTCGCAATTCCAAAGGACTTGCAGAGGAGACGCGGTTAGGTTTGCGCGATGGCTTTACAGCAAAGGCCGCCATCCATCCCGCCCAGGCCGAGATAATCAACGAAATCATGACACCAACGCAGGAGCAACTGAAGTGGGCTGAGCAGGTTGTCGATGCGCTCAAAGATCAAGCAGTGGCGCAAATTGATGGCAGAATGGTGGACCTTGCCCACAAACGCATCGCCGAAGGGCTTCTTGCCCGCCACGCTGCCTTTTCTGCCTGAGGGACTGTCGATGTGCCCAGGCAACTGCACGCCAAGCACAGCACAATTGGTCAACAACCATGAGTGAAATCTACGATGTTATCATTATTGGGGCTGGCCCTGCGGGCTTGACAGCTGCGCTGTATGCCAGCCGGGCAGGGCTAAATACCTTGATCGTGGAAAAGGAGATGTTCGGCGGCGCATTGATGAACAGGGATACGCTACAAGACTACCCCGGGCACTCTGAAATTTTGGGGCCGGATCTGGCTTCTCAGATGCTTGACCAAGCAACTGCCTATGGTGCTGAACTGGAAATGGGCACCGTTGAGGAAGTCCGAATGGACGGCGACAAGAAGATCGTGAAGACCGATCAAGGTGAATTCACGGGCAAGACTGTCATCCTTACTGGCGGAACACATGCCGCGGCCTTGGGCATCCCCGGTGAGGAAGAACTTGAGGGAAAAGGTGTGATTCACTGCGCAAATTGTGACGGGCCTCTTTACAAAGAGCAAGCCGTGGCCGTGGTGGGTGGCGGCAACGACGCAGTATACGAGGCACTTTCGTTAGCCAAGTACGCCTCAAAAGTTCATCTAATCCATAGCGGGGTTGAACTCCGAGCCGACAAATTTCTGAAAGAAAGAGCTTCGGCTGAGGCCAAGATCGAATTCATCTGGGATACCACCGTTACCGCTGTACTTGGCGAAAACGGCGTTAGCGGCATCCAGATCAACAACACCAAAACCGGCGAATGCTCAAGGCTCGATGTCCACGGAGTTTGTATTGCTGTTGGCAGCAAGCCGAACACAGACATTCTGGGCGGGATTATTGGGCTTGCTGACAATGGAGCAATTCCGGTTGATAGGAACATGGAAACTGAGATGCCGGGTATTTTTGCTGCCGGCAACATCCGTGAAGGTTCACCAATGAGAATTGCCTCGGCAGTAGGTGATGGATCAGCCGCCGCAATGGCGGCAGAGAATTACGTAAATTCAACCGAGGATGACGAATGATCATCATGCATCGAAACATGTGCACGCTACTCAGAAGCATCAGTTTGCTTCGTTCCAGGTCAACATGAGCCTCAAGCTCATCGAACGGCAAAGGGAATTGGATGGTACACACAGGTGTCAATAAGGTAGCAACGACGATCAAAACCTACATTGAGGTATGAAGCAATGATCAAGAATGACAACTTCGAGGAACTAAGACAATTAACGCTTGATCACACTTGGGTACCGGCGCGTTCTTGGGATGCGTTAAACGCTCCCGATGGGTTCAAAATTTTTGTGGAAGGCAACGGGTGTCGCATCACCGACATTCACGGAAATACCTATCTCGATATATTTTCAGCCCTGGGGAATGTCACTAGCTTGGGTTATGGCAGAAGGGACATCGCTGACGCCGCGTATGAACAAATGTTGAAGTTGCACTTCAATCCGACTCATGAGCCAACCACGCCGCAGATTGAGCTGTCCAAGAAGCTGGCGAATCTATTGCCCGGCAGCCTGTCCAAGGTGTTTTATGCCAACAGCGGCACCGAGGCTGTCGAGTCAGCAATCAAGATCGCCAAAAAATATCATGTGCTGTCAGATAAACCCAATAAGCAAAAGATCATCGTCGGTGGAGACCGGTATCACGGATCCACATTTGGCTCGATGAGCCTTGGTTCACGAGGCCCACATTTTGCTTGGGAGGATTATGGACCCCTCTTGCCGGGTGTGATCCAGATACCTGGTGTTCCGTGTTTTGATGACAATGGTCAGCATGATCCTGAAGCTGACAATCGGTGTGCAGAGGAACTCGAAGCGGTAATTCTAGAGGAGGGGCCAGACACAGTGGCATGTTTCTTCGATGTGACAATCGCGACAGCGAATGCCACACATCCTTCGCCTGAGTACTGGCCGAGGGTGCGAGAAATCTGTGACAAATACGATGTCCTGATTGCCGTTGATGAGATTATGATGGGATTGGGGCGTACTGGAAAGTGGTT
Source organism: Paracoccaceae bacterium (assembly GCA_965219635.1). Classification (GTDB taxonomy): domain Bacteria; phylum Pseudomonadota; class Alphaproteobacteria; order Rhodobacterales; family Rhodobacteraceae; genus JAPOXR01. The sequence goes on from OZ244783.1 coordinate 3,981,144, forward strand.
CGGTTTTCAGCACTGGGACGGTTTTGTGCCGGATATCGTCGCGCTTGCGAAGTCACTGACGAATGGCGCCGTCCCGCTCGGCGCAACGATTGTTACAACGGAAGTCGCCGAAAAATTCCAAGGTGGCATTAGGGAGATGCTCAACCATTCCTATACGTTCCTAGGTCACCCCGTTGCCTGCGCAGCCGCGTTGAAGACTCTCGAAATCATGGAAGACGAGAATGTGGTAGAGAATTCCGCGGCAATGGGAGCCTATCTTTTCGATAGCCTAGCCGCCCTTCGCCAGCATCGCGTCGTCGGTGTGATTAGAGGCGGTATTGGTTTGGACTGCCAAATCGAGTTCGTAAGGGATCAGGAAACGGGTGAGAAACTCACTCCTGAAGAGAGTACTCGACTGTCTGGTATGCTTCAAAAAGGGATCAAACAGGCGGGATTTTGGTGCAAGGCAGGAAATCCACTCAAATTGCTGCCTCCACTGGTAATCAGCAAGGATGAGATTGATGAACTGGTGAGCGGGCTGGACAGAGTCATTGGTGAGATTGATAGTGAGTTTGATAGGTTGACCGCACATGAGTAGACTTCATCAGGAGTGCGCAGAGCCCCGGAATATTGAGAGGCGTGCGACCATGAGATGTGAAAGTGTAATAACAACGATTGATTCACACACAGAGGGCATGGCAACACGGGTCGTTACTGGGGGTCTCCCAGATATCCCCGGAACGACAATGGCGGAAAGACGAGACTACGTGAAAGCGAATCTCGACCACTTACGAACCGCCGTGCTGAATGAGCCAAGGGGCGGGGAGGTCTATGGTTGTATCATGTGTCCCCCTGTCACCGATGAGGCGGCATTCGGAGCCATTTGGATGAGACGCGGGGGCGAAGCAGTTTATTCCAATATGTGTGGCCATGCGACCATGGGAGTTGCCGTTACGGCTGTTGAAATGGGCATGGTGGACGTTCGGGAACCCGTGACCGAGATCGCGATAGACACGCCAGCCGGAGTCGCTCGGGCTAAGGTCAATGTAGAAAATGGCAAGGCCAAGAGTGTCTCTATACGAAACGTTCCGTCGTTTTTTTATCAAACAGCAAATATACAAGTCCCCGGGGTTGGTGATGTGAGTGTCGAAATCGCGTCCGCTGGGAACACAATCGCCATAGTCGAGGCATGTGACATCGGGATCGAGACATCCGTTGACGGTATCAGGCGAGCCGGAGATCGTATTGGTCTAATAATCGAGTCCATCAACGAGCAAGTCGAGGTTCAAGACCCTGAGAAAGGGCGAGTCCGGGCGGCAGTGTCAGCAATCATGATTGGCGATAAACCGACTGATCCGAAGGCAGATGTCAAGAGCGTTGCTGTGACCAAGGACCTCCACATTGACCGCTCACCATGTGGCACCGGTAGCAGCGGGATATTGGCAACACTGCATGCCAAAGGAGAACTCGATATTGGGCAGCCCCTTATTGTTGAAAGCATAATTGGCTCTCACTTTCATGCAAAGTTAGTAGAGGAGATAGACTTGGGAGATAAGAAGGCGGTTGTGCCGGAACTGACCGGAAGGGTTTTCATCACCGGCATGCATCAGTTTATGCTGGACCCGGCGGACCCCTTCAAGCACGGTTATGTTTTGTAACCCGGTTTTCGGCCGATCAGGATACGGCGCAGGCTGTTGAAACGCTTCGATCCTCTTGAATTCAGACAAGTTCGCGTGTAACTATTTGTAAGATTGCGGAATTGCTCTGACACTGGGGGCACTACGTTGGGCTCGTTCCGAGATCACTTTGACCTATTGCCGAGCAGGTCGCCTCCTCCGACGCCGCGGTTCCAGTTCAAACGGCGACCGGTTCCAGGTCAATCCCAGTATCCGGCAGATCTGGCGTCCGTCGGGCGTCGAGTTGGACGGTATTCCGAAGCTTCGACCGCTATCCTGGTCGTGGACAATGCTGATTTGCAGTTCATTCAGCGCCCGGCGCTCATCTTGTGCCCCAACACCGCCATGCGGTAGCGCAAATGTTGCAAGCAACAAAAGGCCATGTAGCAGATGGCCACATGCGCCCGCACCCGGCGGTCCAGCCGGTGAAACACCGGGCGGATCTTCAGGTCATGTTTGTTCGTTCGGAAACAGGCCTCAAATTCCACCAACTTCCGGTAATGGATGATCAGGTCCCGGGGGGGCCATATCATCGCAGCTCCAGGCGACGATCCCCCGTAGACCGTCCCAGCGGGCCGCTTCAACAATCTTGTCCTGATTCAGGCTGGCCTGGCCCTCGGGGAAATCAAGAAACCGGGCGGTGCCACGGTTGCTCTGCGAGGCTGGCGAAGCGCCCTTGGCCAATCGGGCGCTCAACCTTTGTATCCGCCGCTCCCGGTCACGGGCATCCTTGCGTGCCCGCTTCGGCGAGTAGATGGCAACCAACTGGCGCTCGCCAACCTTGATGGTACGCAGGCGAGCGATCGACTCCGCATGCTCCTGCCGGCCCCTTGCCTCGCAGCCGTCCGCATCAACTACCTTCCGCGTCTCACTGCCGGGCAACGATTTCAGGCGGGCACCGAGAATGTAAGGTGTGCCCAGTTCCTCCAGTGCCGCCTAGTTCGCCTTGTTGATCATTGCCGCATCAGCCACAACCGTGAAGGATGCGCCGGGATGGCGCCGTTCCAGCCGGTCAAGAGCCGCAACCCGTGTGTTGCCTTCATAGGTGTTGCCTGGAAACAACTCATAGCCCATCGGCAAACCCTCCGGTGTCACCAGAAGGGCAAACACAACCTGGACGCGGTGCGACTTGCCGTCCTTGCTGTATCCCTTGACGCGCAACTTGCCCTTCCACTCGTTCTCGAAATACAGCGTGGTCGTGTCAAAGTAGATCGCCCTAATCGGCTGCGGAAGCAGCTACTGTGTGCAATCTCCCGGGAATGCGTGCACTGCGCCTCGACGCAGGCGTCGTCAAGCAGGTCCATGCTTAGGTAGACATAATCAAGATTCAGCTACAATTTACTGTGAAGATCAAGCTCGTTCACCGTTGCCCGTTTCGGTTGCGGCGCTGCGCGGCGCGCCAGCTCCATTTCCATGATGTGGCGGTTGGCGCTCATGCGGCGGGAACCAAACAGCCGTTCCCAGCCAGTTGGCGGTAGACCTCGCCGAAGGCCTCCCGTACCCCGACGGCGATACGGGCTACTTCAAGGCATCTGGAAAACTCAATCCCAAGCCGGTTCGCCCAAACCCAAGCCACGCAAGGATTCAAGAAATCGAACCGGTGAGAAAAGTATGAGGATATGACTTGTTGCGCGATGGGTATTGAGATATACTCTTAATCATTAACATGATTACAGACCGGATTGGTGATGGGGGAAAGTTGAAGCGCTACAATCCTACCGTCACGCAAAGCCAAGACCTGGTTGGTTGCTAAGAGGTTGTGCCGAGAATGCCCCTTAGTTTTAGTAGAACAACTCGGAGCACACGAGGAACAAATGGACAAAAAAGTAGAGTTGGAAGTACTAAATCCTGAAGGCAGGATTTTAGAGAAAGGGACGAAGCTGGCCCCACGGCTCGCATCCTTGGATGGTAAGCGGATCGGCATGGTATGGAATGGCAAGCCGAACGGAGATGTTCTCCTCAAGGAAGTTGGCAAACTGTTGAAAGAGCGTTTCCCGACGGCTGAGATTGTTTCCCATCGCGTGAGCTATTCCGGTCGAAAGCTGCCCCCTGGTGAGATTAAGGCCGTCGCAAAAGACATCGATGCCGGTGTTTTTGCATCTGGTGATTGAGGCGCATGCACGTCGTGGAGTATCCGCGACACCGTTGAGCTTGAAGAACTGGGTGTGCCAATGGCGGTACACGTTTCGACGCTTTTTGAAAAGCTAGGACAAACCAACGCGAGAGGTTTGGGTGTTCCTCAGATCGGCATGGTCATTATGCCTCATCCTCTGGAGGGCCGAAACTTTGAGGAGACGCACAAGCAAGCTGAGGATGCAATAGATGACATTATCAGTAGCCTGACGCTTGATGCTGCCGAACTAGAAGCAGAGGCAGCTGGTGCTGAGGTGATTAAAGTTGTCGGTGACGACTACGCTGACGCTTATGAAAAATTCAACAAGTTGTACCTGGAGATGCGATGGGGCGATGGGCTCCCATTGGTTCCACCAACCAAAGAAAAGGTTGAATGGATGCTCACTGGAACAGACCTGTCTCCAGATGAGGTCGTTGTTGAAACTCACCCAAGCGGCCGGCCTGCGACCGTAAGGCAGATTGCCATCAATGCAGTGATGGCGGGTGCTATACCTGCGTATATGCCGGTGATCATTGCGGCCCTGCGGGCCTTTGATGAAATCCCTTGGGGATGGGGTGGTGTCTCAACCACATCCGCCTGTGCCCCGATGATTATCGTCAACGGCCCAATTGCAAAGCAGCTGGACATCAACGGGAAGACGAACTCGTTGGGGTATGGCTGGCGCGCAAATGCGGGTATCGGTCGCGCTTTGGAGATGATCTTCCATTGTGTTGGCGGAGCCGTGCCGGGCTTGTCCGATATGTCCACAATGGGCAGTTCTCACACCTATACTTCAGTTGTTTTTGCGGAAAATCGGGATGTGCTCGATGATATCGGTTGGCCGAGCTACGCAGAGGAATTGGGATACGATAGGAATGCCAATACCGTGCATGCGACGATCACTATGTGTGGGTACAACATCCTCTTCCCCTATGGGTTGATGGATAGTCCCGAAGATCTCATGGATGACATGGTAAGGTCGGCTCAACCTGTGAACCAGATGGGCTACCCCGCTGGTTCTAACAAGGAGCTCGCTTCGGTATTGTCAACTTGGCTTCTGACTCCGGAAAATGCCAAGGTTTTCGCCAGAGCCGGATGGAAAAAGTACGACGTCAGAAATCTCTGGGCGGCTCGTGCATCATTGAAGAACTCTCTACCCTACAAAGAGTTTGTCAGAGTAACCGGTTTGGTAAAACAAAGCATGCTGAGTGAGAGTTCGCCTGCGTGGATGAAATCTCTACCCGACGACCATCCGATGTCTGTTATATCTCCGGACCCCAGGCACACTCACATCTTTGTGACGGGGGGCGCTGGACTTGAGGGACAGTACTATTCTGCCTTCATGAGCGAGGACTACACTAGAATCGTGACCAAGGAGATTGCATTGCCTCCGGATTGGGATGATGTTGTGGAGAGGGCCAACATCAAGCCAACTCCGATGCCAAAGTTGCCTTGGTAACATAAACCAAAAGCTGGTTTTGGCTGCCTAACCAGCCGCCAGGCACTTTTCCTCCTTCGCATCCGCGATGCCCTTTCACTTCGTGAAGCGGCATCGGGGATGTCGGTTTGGGGCATATTCTATTTTGCGGGCGTCTTGGAGAACTTTCCCGGTAGCGCAGCATTGAACAACGATTTGCCCCGCTCAACAGAAAGACCAACCCGGCAACCGCCAAAAAGAGAAGAGGCAAGATGACAAGTAGAACGATCCCAACCAATATGTTTATTGGCGGTGAATTTCAGCCGGGGCAGGGCGCCGAGCTCAAACTGCAGAACCCAGCGACCGAAGAACAAGTGGCCTGCTTCGCCAGTGCGTCACCGGAACAGGCTAATGAAGCCGTCACAGCGGCGCGCAATGCATTTGACAGTGGAATATGGGCAGATGCTGCCCTGCGCAAAGAGACAATCTTGCGCTTCGCAGATCTCGTGGAACGCAATCGCGATCCGTTGATGGAATTGCTGATGGACGAGGTGGGCACACCTGTTTCACTCAAACCGAACCATGTTGACACACCGGTGAAGTTCATGCGCTGGCTTGCCGAGCATGGCACCAAGGAACGCATACGCCAGCTTGGCCTAAACTCTGCGGGCACGGGCGTGAGCACGATTGTCTATCGCCCGGTAGGTGTGGTCGCAGCCATATCGGCGTTCAACTACCCGCTTCTGATCGGCCTGACCAAGATTAGCCTGGCCTTGTCGACTGGATCCACGACCATACTTCTGAGTTCCCCAATTGCACCATTGACCATACTGGCGCTTGGCGAACTCGCACGCGAAGCCGGTTTCCCACCAGGCGTCGTCAATTTCATCGCTGGGGCAAAGGATGTGGGGCAGGCGCTGACGTCGCATCCCTCCGTAGACAAAATCAGCTTCACTGGCTCGGTTGAAGTCGGCAGAGAGGTGATGAAGCAGGGCGCGGAAGGGCTGCGGGATACAGTCCTCGAGCTCGGCGGCAAATCCGCGGCGATCCTTCTTCCTGGAACCGATTACAAGAAAATTGCGTTTCAACTGCACGCCCGTTATGCGCGAAACGCTGGACAGGGCTGCGGATCCCCAACCCGCATCCTGATCGAGAAGTCTCGTTACGAGGAGTTCTGCGAGGCCAGCCGCGAGGCCTATAAGAGGATCGTCGTCGGTGATCCCCGCGACCCGGCGACAATACTCGGGCCAGTTGTCAGTTCTGCACAGCGTGACCGCATCGAAGGCGCTATTGATCAGGCCGTGGCCAACGGAGCGGAGATCATTGCCGGTGGGGGAAGACCTGACTTCGAGAAAGGTTGGTTTATGAATCCAGCGCTGGTTGGCAATGTCGATAACGAAGCCTGGATCGCACGCAACGAACTGTTTGGCCCGGTTTCCGTGGTTCTGACCTATGAGACGGTTGATGAGGCCATCGAAATCGCCAATGACTCCGAACTAGGTCTCAAGGCGTATCTGTTTGGGGATCGACGGCAGTGTGTGGACCTGTGTTCGCGGCTGCGTGTCGGAACTGTGCAAATCAACGGTGGCAGCCCGCTTCGGCCGGATGCACCGAACACCGGTTTGAAACTGAGCGGAAACGGTTCCGAGTGGGGTGAGGATGGATTAATGGAGTTCCTGGTGCCCCAGCACATTGATGTCGCTGTCGGGTTGTGATCAAGAAAGGCAGGAGAGTTTATCATGCTGATCTTGAGGATGACGAGCGGCAATTGCCGCAAGGGCTAGATGGAACGCCGCCTCTGGGCGAATATCCTCTTGCTGGCTGATCGGGGCCGTTCTCACGGTGAGCGCCGGGGCGCCGACATTCTCGGTGCCGGAACTGCGCCTGTGGAGCGAGTTCGCAAGCAATGTGTTCTCGGGGGATTGGAGTCCGTCCTGGACCGCAAGGCGCAGGTGAACCTGAAGAGACAGCTGCTGGACGGCGTTGCGCAAGCGAAACTGGCCTGTTCGGAACCGTCTGCCGGTCATTCACGTTGGTCGCATTGACTACTTGGCGAAAAGCTCGTGGAGCTTGAGATGGTAGACAAGAACTCCCTAGAGACGGTCAGGCAGGCGCTACAGAAAACGACATTAAGCCTTGGCTGAAGGCGTGCTGGTGCATTCCACCGAAGGCCAACGCCGATTTCGTCTGCCACATGGAGGATGTGCTTGATGTCTATTGCCACGACGTTGATGATGATACGGTGCTTGTCCGCATCGACGAGACCTCAAGGCAGCAGACAAAGGGGACCCGGACACCATTGCCGACACGTTCCCGGTCAACAGGCCGGATATGATTTTGAGTATGAACGCAACGGCACCGCCAACCTGTTCATAGGCGATGCGCCGCTGAGCGCCCGGCGCCATGTCGAGGTCACGGACCGCCGCACGAAACAGGATTTCGCCCGGCTCCCGCGGGATATGGCCGATTTCCACTTCCCAGGAAAAAAGTTCGTTCTGATGATGGATGACCTGAACACGCACAAGCTATCGACACTCAACGAGACCTTCGTGCCTGAGGGGGCCTTGTGGACTTCCCAACGCTTCGAGGTGCACCATACGCCGAAACACGGCAGTTGGATTAACATCGCGGAACTCGAGATCAATGTGCTCAGCCGGCAATGTCTTAACCGGCGTATCCGTGTCAGGGGAACCATGGTCAGTAAGGTTTCGGCTTGGCAGAGTTGCCGGAACAGTACGGTAAAGTCGGTGAACTGGCCCTTCAGAACGGAGGATGCACGAGTGAGATTGAAGGCTCTCTATCCATCAATTCACGAATGAAGATGTGCTAGCACCAGATAGGCAAAAATCGTCACAAGCCCGAGACGAGCTCCGACGTTGCACCGATGGCCAATACCACAAGTGTCCCAAGTGTGATCGGGACCGGTGAAGGCCAGACATCCACCCGCACTTTTTGGCCCCGGCGATGAGTCCCACGATGCCCAGAAGGATCAAGATGGCGTGTTGCGCGATTGAGGCGTCTTGCCCCGAAAAGACACGTTGTGTGAGAACAGGATTGTTCATCGTCGATGACCCATTTTAGTATTGGTCCAAGGGGCGTCGGTCTTTGCGAAGAATGCGGCTATTCCCTGCGTTGCTTCGCCACCCTCCCAAGTGTCCGCGAGTCGATGGATAGTATTTTCGATCACTTCGGCATCGATGCGAGGGCCGAGTTCCCGTGCCAGCGCCTTGGCAGCGCCAACCGCGCCGGGCGCCACCGACAGATATGGTACAACCTCGGATTCCACGGCGGCGTCCAGATCGTGAGAGGGCACGGAGTGTGCCACGATCCCGAGCAATGCGGCCTCTTTTGCATCGAAAATGCGGGCGGACATGAAAACGCGCCGTGCCCTGCCTTCTCCCATCCGGGCAACGACGTACGGGCCGATGGTGGCCGGGATCAGGCCAAGGCGGGTTTCGGTCAGACCAAACCTCGTGGTGTCATCAGCAACCGCCACGTCGCAAACGCAGGCAATACCCACGCCACCGCCGAAGACACCGCCGTGGATCCGGCCGATCAGTGGCGTTGGCATGGTATTGAGTGCGTTCAGCATCTCTGCCAGTTTCCGGGCTTCGCGCATGCGAGTCTGTCGATCCGCTCCAATCTGAGCCTTCATCCAAGCAAGGTCGCCACCCGCACAAAAGACTTTGCCAGCGCCTGATAGAACAACAGCGCGGGTCTCTGTCGCTGCACCGAGTGTACCGGCCATGTCAGTCAGGTCGGCAATCATTTGCGCCGACAGAATATTTCGCTTATCAGGCAGGTTCAGCGTCACGTAAGCGACACCGCGTTCGTCGATGTGGACCTCGAGTGTCTCGAAATTCATGCTTTGTCCTTCATGCTGAGTGCAAATTGCGCGGCTTCGGATAGGGCGGTGCGATCGATACCGGTGCTAAATCCTTGAGCTTCAAGCAGGTCGACCGCCGCTTCTGTTGCGACACTGCCTTTCGCGCTTGGGGCATAGGGACAACCGCCCAAGCCGCCAATCGCGGGGTCGAAAGTGCACAATCCTCTTTCAAGGTTTACGCTGATTTGCGGCAATCTCCTGTGAGCGCAAGAGTTTCTTTACGGTCGTTGGAAAATAGGTGCCGCATTTAACCGTAGCGTCATTGCAGACGATCATCACTTCGTGCCCCGACACGCGACCAATTCCGGCGACGACGCCAGCGGACAGTGAGGTGCCCTCTTGGAGGCCATGTGCGACGAATGTGTCTATCTCGAGAAAGGGTGAGCCGGGGTCCAGAAGCCGGAATACGCGCTCGCAAGGCAGGATCCTGCCGCTGCCATAGTGGCGTTCGCGCGCCGTGTCTCCGCCACCCGCCACAGCCAGGGCTGCGGCTTCGCGCACCGGCTTGATGGCCGACTCGTGGGTGGTGCGATTGGCGGCAGAACTTTCGGATCGAGGAGAAATCAAAAATTGAAGGACCGCCATCAGTCTATATCCTCGGATACTGGTCCTATTGCGTGCGCAATTGGCGCAGGTTACCCATGCGAATAGTTACACCTGCTGCGTCCAGGTGTTCTACGAAAGGCACGGTGAACTGTCTGTTTGCGCCGATCAGTTTGCGAACCTCAGACACGGTGAACTTTTGTGGATATGTGAAATTGGTTTCGATCTTAGCGACCGCATTGTCGAAGACTTCGACGTGCACTACGAGATCGGACTTGGCGCCGTATTTCTTTATCCTGACGAGCCGATTTGTTTCACAGAGCAATTGGAAAACATCTTGTCGGACCTTGTCGGTGCCCATTATTTGATGAACGTAAGTTAGCGCAAGTTGACGCGTGCGAAAATCGTCTTCTATCTCGGTGGCAAGTCGGCGTTCGGTTTTCGTCAGTCTGGCCAATGGGTCGAAGCCAGCGAGGCGTAGGTTGCCGCCGTGATTCTCGATACGTGCTTTCGATAGCAACTCGTCAATGGCGTGCTGAAAAACATCCTGAGCAGGTGCCTTGTCTAAATTGCGGAGAATCTTCGCAGCAGCGATACCCGAATGACGCGGATACTCTTCATGATATCGAGAGATTTCAGTGAGAATTGCCTGAGCGAGCCCAGAGTAAACCGACCGGCCGAGAAGTGTACCGGTCTTGGTGGACACCGGACGAACGGATGCGAGTGCTGCGCTGAAGTCGTCCGAACTGAGGCACAGCAGATCGCTCAAAGCATCGCGCGTGGTACCCGCGACATCGGCTTCGGCGAGAAACATCTGGGCCTTTTCGACGGGATCGCCTTGGGCAATCGTTTCCAGGCGGTCAATGACCGGTTTATCAAATCGCCGATGCACCTCAGGGTGCGCGTCGAGGACCGTCCCACCACCGATAGTTTGCATCGGCGATCCGCTACGAACGATGAAGCGCTGCGTCGGATAGGTCGTTATGGAACGTGGAAAGTTCAACTGAGCAAACCCGATAGTCCCGGGATCGAGCTTCTTGCGATCTAGCAAACGCACTCTTGCCATCACGTTGGTCGTTCCAGCCAGAAATTCAACTGTCGCGGCATTTTTCAATGACCCGTTTAGGTTTTCGAGAACTTGCAGTTCCACATCGACGCGTTTGGTTGCGTCAATGCGCCCCTGCGATACCAGCACATCGCCCCGACTAATTTCCTCCCGGTTTACGTTTCGAAGATTGACAGCAACGCGCTGGCCCGAAGTTGCCCGCTCTACGGCCTGGTTGTGCACCTGCAACCCACGTATCGTTACAACGTGCCTTGAAGGGAGCAATTCAACGTTGCTGCGGGTTGTCAGGTCACCGCCGCGAAGCGTTCCGGTGACCACGAGACCAAAGCCTGGCATCACGAATGCGCGATCGACGGGCAGAAACGGGAAAGCCTTGTTTCGCTCATGGTTGTCAACGGGCGTCATCCTGTCGAGGGCCTCACTTAGCTCGCGCATGCCCTGATTTTCCTTTGTCGAGGTGCGTACCACCTCCGCATTCTTGAGAAATGTTCCAGCGGTGAAGGATCGGACCTCTTCGATTGTGTGCTCCAACTCTACGTCGGACACCAGATCCCGTTTAGTGATGACAACGACGCCGCGATCGACGCCGAGGAGATGCGCAATCGCAACGTGCTCACGCGTCTGAGGCATTATCGCCTCGTTCGCAGCCACAACCAGCAACGCACCATCAATGCCCGTAGCGCCGGAGACCATGGTTCGAACGAAGTTTTCATGGCCCGGTACATCGATCAGATCGATCGTGGCCCGTGCCCCTTGCATGTATGAAAAGCCGAGCACGATAGACAAACCGCGCTCTTTCTCTTCCTTGAGGCGATCTGTTTCGATTCCGGTCAACGCACGAACAAGCGCTGTCTTGCCGTGATCGACATGCCCGATTACTCCCAGCGTAAGTTGCGCCGTCATCCTGCTGCACGCTCAACGGCTGCGACGAATTCGTCGACCTCTCTTCCGAGCACGGTCCTCAGATTGAAGTTCAGATGGTCGTCAGCGACAAACCCGACCATCGGCGGATTGTTCCGGCGCAACCGGCGAGCGAATGTGGTGGCACAGAATGTGGCGTGACGAGTCGAAACCGTAGAATTTGACATGCCCGTCGTCGGCGACGAGCCGCTGCCTACATAACTGAGATCGCCGTGCAAGGAGGCCTGTAAATGGAGGAAGTTCGCCAGCCGTTTGAGCGCGCCTTTTGAGCGGCCGCGAATACTCGCCATATTTTCGCCGATCATGCGGGGGTCTCACCTTCAAGGATCAAAGCGTCCACTTTCAAGCTATTTGGCGATTGAAAAACCACTGCCAGCGTTCGAGAGGCGATTACTCCAACCGCAAGTGTGAATGTCGGCAGTCTGGGGGCTGCGGCAAGTAAGGGTCGATGAAAGACCGCGCGGCTCACCGGTGCCTTGAGGCCAGATGACGTGGTCTCCTCCCCGAAGATCGCCGGCAAGTTCGAAATCAGACGACGGTTGGGGCACGTTGCACCGCTCCTTTGGCACCCTGAGGATTCGGTAAATTCACATATATATGATTAATTTGATTTCGGGGAGCTGTCAATCTCGTGGGGCCGCTTTGTGCTGAGTGTCTAGCTTTGTCCCCCTTAGGTTTTGTTGCACACATCGTGTCAGAGGTTCACTGTGTAAATCCAGCGTGATTACTGGAGGGCATCCCAACAATTACAAGACCAGAAACTGGCCGGCATAGCGAGCCATTGAAGGCGCCACTGGTTCGAGCCCAATGGCAAGTGAAGCACTGAAGCAACGCGGATCACTGACCATCTGGTTTGATCCGGCGGTGGTCTGGACGCCACCACACATGTTTGGTGCAACCCCTCGTGACATGCGCGAACCGAAAGCACCTCTCTTACACATGCTGGCATGTGTTGCCGGGCAATGGATGGCGCCTACGACACCTGCGAATGCACTTCCGGTCAAGTTATGAATTGCATCAAGTTGCTCGGCAGTCATTGATTGCTCGGGAATTCGATCGACAGTTCGCCGAATTGCAGGACTGTGTCGCCGTCCTGAACGGCGACACGGTTCTCGCCATAACTGTCAAAGTGGGCGCAGAATAAGTCCGTCCGGGGATAAGGAAAGAGCGGCTAGGCCGCGGTTTATGCAACAAAGCCGATGGTGGTTGCCGCCGCCGCTGGTCTGCGTCTGAGAAGCTGTGGATCGTGGAAGAAGCGATTTACGATGGTGAGAACGTTTCCGCCGTGGTTCGGCGCAATGGCGTCGCCCCAAATCTGCTGTACCGCTGGCGCAAAAAGATGCTTGAAGGGGGCAGCATTGCCGTGACGGGAGCCGACAGCGGTACCAGCAACAAAACCGTTCGCAAGATGGAGACCCGCGTCAAGGAGTAGGAGCGGCAGCTCGGCCGCAAGACGATGGACGTCGAAATCCTCAAGGAAGCGTTGGATACGAGCCGTCAACAAAAACCAATGTTGCTTGCGCAGTCGTTGAGACGGGACGGTTCCTGATGAAGGCCGTAGCGACAAACGTGGGTGTCTCCCGTTCGAACATGCACTAACAGTTGGGTTGGAGAGCGAAGCCGCGTCGGTGCTACAATAGCGCTCAAGACGGCAAACGGGTGTACGCCACTGGCCCAAGAGAGACCGCGATCATGTTGCCACGCATCTAGGTGCTGGTAACAAAGCGCCCGACCAACAGATATCGCCGGATCACAGCACTTCTGAACCGCTAACTGCGGGATGCAGGCCTTGCGGAGGTCAATGATAAGTGGGTTTACCGGATCATGGAGTGCAACAACCTGTTGCTTCAACGATCCAGCTTCGATCGGCCCGAGCGTAGCCATGATGGCAAGGTCATCATGATGCGGTCAAATCTGCGCTGGTGTTGTTACGGTCTGGGGTTCGTTTGCTGGAATTGCGACATCGTCCGCCTGGCGTTCCTCATCGATGCCAATGACAGCGAGATCATCTCTTGCCGGGCAATGGCAGCGCGTGAACCGCGAAGTTGACGCCAAACTTCGCGCAGTGGCTCGGGCTGAAGTCCTGCTTTACGCCGGTCAAAAGCCCACAATCCATCGGCATGTCAGAGGTGTTCGTGAAAACTCTCAGCGTGACCAAATTCGCATCAACCCGCCGCCAGATGTTCGGCCTGTGTTGTTATTGACAGGAGACTGGATCGAAGGCAATAACGGGAACCACCCACACAGCGGCTTGAGATGGTGCTCGTCTCGCGAGTTAATCAGGGCCAAAACTGAACCCGCTCGGATGTCCAGTGAAACGGGGGCTAGATCACTCATGTCCTCCAGCAATTACGCTGGGAACACGCAGTAGATCCTTGACACGACTTGTGCAACAAAGCCCATTCCAGACTGTTTGGGCTTTCCTGCCATCCGATCATTCCAAAATTGCGAGCGACGTATTCCAAGAGGGATAAAGCTAGAATCTCCGCCCAACAGCAGAACCACGAGATTGACAGATCCACGAAATCAAGTTATTCAGATAGTTTCTGAATCCTTGGGATGTAAAGGCGACATGACCAATATCTAAGGAGGTGAATGAAGTCTGGTGGCTTCCATGGTCTTCAAAACCAGTGACTCGCTAACGCGAGTGGTGGGTTCGATTCCCATCCGCCTCCGCCAAATGTTCCGGCGTCGCCTGGAACCGCACCGGGTCTGCCAGAGGCTCCAACTCCTGAGTAGAAAGGAGCATCATAAGCTAGACAACGAGCAAGTATTCTCCTGAGGTACGCGAACGCGCCGTTCGCATGGTTTTGGACAATACCAGGCAGCATGAAGGCCGTTGGGCAGCAGTCGTTTCGGTTTCCGGGAAGATCGTCTGAGCTGCACAGACGCTGAACGAATGGGTCAAGAAGGCCGAAGTCGGAAGCGGCAAGCGGGCTGGCGTCACAACCGACCTGTCAGAGCGAATGAAGGCCTGGAGCGGAAGAGCGGCGATCCTTTCATTGTTGATGGGTGGCTCATGACCCAAAGTCGAGTGTCAGCGAGAGGGGTTGTACCTGCTTTCGATGGACTCGAAGCTGGCAACTCGTGCCTCTGCCTTGGTCCTGAACTTGGGGCAGTCAAGCAGTTCGCATTCGAGTTTGGCGAAGAGGCTCTCGCAAATGGCGTTGTCATAGCAATCGCCGACCGAGGCCATTGACGCGCAGACCTCCATTTCTTGGCAGCGCAGACCGAAGGCAACGGATGTGTATTGCGATCCTTGATCGGAATGATGAATTACATCCGTGGCCTTGCGTTGGATGACGGCCATGTTCATCGCATCCAGCACCAGTTGTGTTCGTTGGCGTGTGCCCATGGCCCGGCCGATCACACAGCGGCTGAAGGCATCCAGTACGACCGCCAGATGCAGAAAGCCCGCCCAGGTCGGCACGAAGGTGATGCCGGCCACCAACAGTATGTTCAGGGCGCCGGCATAGAAGTTCCGATCGATCAGATCTGCCGCCGGACGCACCCTTGAATCAAGTTCAGTGTTCACCACGAACTTGAGGCGGCTGAAACCTCACAACAACTTGGCTAGCATTAGGCGCTCGACACACTTGCAACCGACCGAGACGCCTTCATCGGCCAGCACTGCATGAATTCTGGGCGCTCCACAGGACTCTTTGGACGCCTTGTGGATCGCCGCGATCCGGTTGCTCAGCGCCGCGTCGGCTACCACCTGCCGGGCACTTGGCGGACGGTTGTGATAGGCACAGAACCCGCTGCGGGATACCCTCAGAGTGCGTAAAATCATCTTGATCGAATACTCGGCCTGGGTTCGAGGTCATGAACTCGAAGACCTGTGCGATGTCACGTCGTTTTGTGCAAACCATGCCGCCGCCTTTGACAAAATACCAGCTCCCGCCGAAGTTGCTTCACCTTGCGGCGAAGCTGACGCAGTTCTTCAGGTTCCTCGCTAGTCAGCCTGCTCGGGTCGTCGCCATCATCGGAGGCCACCTGCCGGACCCATTTGTGGACCGTCGCCGCGCAGGACTCATACTCCCGTGCAATGCTCTCAACACTGCACCCGGTTCGCACCAGCGCAACCATTCACTTCCCGAATTCCCCAAGGTACGGGTTTCTCGCTCTTGGCACCAAAATCACTTTCCTTCTTCAAGTGTAAAGTGTCCATCAAACCTGAGGGACTCCAACTCTAGGGGGATAAACCAAGAATCTCCGCCCGACAGCAGAACCGGGAGATTGACAGCGCGACCAAATCATATCAATCATATGGATTAATTCCGAATCCCATGGGAGGTAAAGGAGCGGTGCAACGTGAGCCAACCGTGGTCTGACTTCGACTTTGCCAGCGTTCTTCGGGAAGGCGACCTCGTCATCTGGCCTCAAGGCACCGGCGAGCCGTTCGGTCTATTGTCGACCCTAATTGGCGCGGCGCCCAAACGGCCTACTTTCACACGTGTGGATGGAATGATCGCCTGACGAAGGGAAAGTGATTGTGTCGGAAAATATGCAACAGTCAAATTTGCTGGCTGACAATCCTGCTCTTGAGGAGCAGAGTGAAGAAAGTAGGCTGAGAAAACTCAATCCGTTTTGGCGCATCGTGGTTGCTGTCTCAATCGGCCTCGCGTTATTACTCACCATTAACAGTGTATTTGCTTTGCGGCTTTTGGGACCTTTGAATTGGGATAGTGCCTACCTATATTGCCTATTTGCCACCATCCTCTCCCTGGCGTTCATCTTCTACCCGGCCACTAAGAAGTCATCAAGATCCAGCGTTCCCTGGTATGATGTAGTGCTCTTCGCCGCGTCAGTTTTTACCGGGACCTATCTTGCCTCTCAAGCGTACAACATATTTACGCGCGGATGGGAATTTGCTCCTCCGGTGACTGTTGGTCTTGCATCTCTAGCTCTGTGTCTTTTGGTTGTCGAAGCTCTGAGACGATGCGGTGGACGCGGGGTTTTCATAAGCTTCCTGTTTTTTGCGGTCTATCCTCTCTTTGCAGGCTATATGCCTGGAATACTACAAGGAGCACAGCGATCTGTCTGGGATACTGCCGTTTCCTATGCATTGGGCACGGGTGGCCTTATCGGCATGGCGACGCAGGCTTTTGGTGGGATCGTGTTATCATTCATGTTCTTTGGGGCAGTTCTCTTGGCCACTGGCGGCGGCAAGGCTTTCATGGATTTTGCCGCTGCCTCGATGGGGAGTCGAAGAGGGGGGGCAGCTAAGGTATCAATCGTCACAAGCAGTCTTTTTGGTATGCTGAGCGGCAGTGCGATATCCAATATTATTACCACAGGTAGCCTGACTATTCCGGCAATGAAGAAGGCGGGCTATTCCGATCACTTTGCAGCGGCTGTCGAGGCTTCTGCTTCGAACGGCGGTAGTGTTACGCCTCCAGTTATGGGCGTTGTTGCCTTTTTGATGCCAGTGATTCTTGGGATAACGTATTTCGAAGTGATTGCTGCCGCAGCGATTCCGGCAATTCTATTCTACGTATGCCTATTCTTACAGGTGCATTTCTATTCTGAGAACCACGATATTAGGGGAGTTGATGCTTCAGAAGTACCTCCGTGGAGTGGTGTTCTTAAGGACATCTGGCCCTATGTACTGTCTCTTCTCGTGATGATGTATTTCCTGTCTTTGGGATTAGAGGGTAGAGCTCCCTTGATCGCCAGCGCAGTCTTGCTTGTGATCACTATGATACGGAAGTCAACAAGACTGGGAGTCAAGGAACTTTTTGAAATTCTAATAGGCGCAGGCAAGACGCTAACCATGATCATGGCGATATTCGCCGGCGTTGGATTTGTGATTGGTAGCTTCACGCTGACGGGTTTGGGTAATTCCATGGCACACGAGATTGGTGTACTTGCCGGTGACAATGTACCGCTGCTGTTGGCTCTTTGTGCTGTGGCAGCCTTTGTGTTGGGAATGGGTATGGAAGGTGTTGCTGTCTATATCTTCCTGGTTATTGTTGTGGTTCCTGTGCTTGTCTCCGGGTCCGATATTCCTCCTCTTGCTGTTCATTTGTACCTCCTTTACTGGGGACTGACATCCATGTTGACACCCCCGGTTTGCATGGGGTCCTACACGGCTGCCATGGTAGCCCGTGCAGACTTTAACAAGACCGCGATTCAAGCTGTAAGGCTGTCGATTGCGTGGTATTTGCTGCCGATTGCTTTCGTTGTGAGCCCGGCAATCGTTCTCCAAGGCCCGTTCACAGAAGCGATATATCCGATATTATCCTTCTTGGTAGGTATATCGCTAGTTTCGGGCGGTTTTGAAGGATACTTCTTCAAGATTGGTAGGGTTGTTGGGGTGCAAAGAGGCTTGTTTGTCATTGGTGGTGTTTTGTTGTGTTTCCCGGTCTGGTGGACGCAGGCTCCTGGGGCGGCACTGGCGGTCATGGCACTTGCGTCAAACCTTGTCGGAAAAAGAGGCTCCGTTGCATAGAGGCGGGGTCCGGTCGCAGATCATCTTTCCCCAGACGGACCGATACTGCGCCTTCTGTGACAGGTATGGCGAGGTCCGCGTGGCCGTTCAGGGCAGAGTTATGGGTCTGCAATTGGGCGACCTATGGATCGAATTTCCAAGCCATCAATGACTGCCGACCAGCATGATGCAATTCATCCCTTGACCGGCAGTGCATTCGTGTCGCGGATGTCAATTGCGGTTGGCCTTCAACGTGGCTCCTTCGATGGCGTCCAGATCATCGCCGGATCAAAACAGATGGTCAGCGATCCGCGACGCTCCGGTGCGTTCGCCGGTGGACTCGCACCAGTGGCGCCTTAACCGATGGTGTGGGCGCCCTTCAAACGGCGTCACAATGCGCCAGAGAAAACGCCAGAGTTGCTGTGCGTTAATGCAAGGAGCAGGGCGTCCATGGGACAGAAAAGAACTATTTCCATGTGCATGAGGCTGCGGCGGATGGAACCCCGCTCCAGCGCAAGAAGCTGACGAGAGGCACAATTGAAAGCTACTTGGATAAGAAGGCTGCTTGCCTGGTTGAGGTGGAGGCCTGCAGCGAGGCTCACCATTTTGGCCGGAAGTTCCAGCAGTTGGGCCTCGAGGTGAAACTCATTCCGCCAATTTATGTCAAACCGTTCGTCAAGCGTCAGACGAATGACGAGAATGACGCCGAAGCGATCGTGGAGGCGGCCCAACGCCCGACGATGCGGTTTGTGGCGGTCAAGTCAGAGGAGGACCAGGCGAAGGCGATGGTGTATCGCACCCGGGCACTGCTGATACGCCAGCGGACGCAGACGGTGAATTGCGTTCGTGGCCTGCTGGCCGAGTTCGGCATTGTTGTGGCGCACGGGTTTGCTTCTGTCCTGACGCTAGAGCAGGAGGTTGAAGTGTGTGCCGAAGCGCTTCCGGAGGCAGTGGCGGAGATGGCTGCGGTCTTGTTCGAGCAGATTGCGGCCCTGAACACGAAGATCGATACCCTGGAGAAGGAGATCAAGGCGGCGGCACGCGCAGACGAGAAGATGAAGCAGTTGATGCAGATTCCGGGTGTAGGGCCGATCGGCGCCACAGCCGTCTGTGCCTTTGCCCCGCCGATGGCGACGTTTCGGCGAGGCCGGGACTTTGCGGCCTGGGCCGGTCTGACACCGCGCCAGCATTCGACTGCGGGGCGCCAACGACTGGGCCGGATTACCAAGATGGGTCAGAAGGACATCCGCTACTTGCTGGTACTTGGCGCGACAGCGGTGATCCGTCATGCCCGGCGACAGAAGGAGATCCCTGATCCGTGGCTTCGCCGGATGCTGGCAGAGAAACCGCCGAAATTGGTGGCAACGGCGTTGGCCAACAAGATGGCGCCGATGATCTGGGTGCTGTCAGTGACGGGTGAGGACTACCGGCCCCGGCGGGCGAGCGCCTGAAGACCGGGATCGGCGAAAGCGATGAGATTGAGGAACATTGAGACATCGGGCTGGTGAGCCGCCGCTGAGGCGAGGCTGCCATCCTGTTGTGTGGTCAGGACGGAGGACATCGAACGGGCAAGCATTCAGGAGGACGGGACCGGGAAAACCAGGTGTTAGCGGAGTGCATCGAAGCACGATCAACCGATTTGGACCGGGTCCACGGAAACCACTCGGGCCAGCAGCCAACAGAGCTGCAGCTACAGGCCGGACATACGACAGGACCTGATCAGTTTGATACGTTTGATGATCGAAGAATCTGATTGCAGCAACGGGGGCGTCCACATGGGCTCACTGTAAGCCGACCAGTTCCTGGTGTTGTCCTCCGTGGGTGCCCTCCAGCTTTCACGCTGGAGGGTCAATGCCTGAAACGAATTGTGCAATAAAACCCAAGGGGAGATGAAGCCGGGCTCTCCGCCCAACAGCAGAACCGTGAGATTGACAGTCTCACAGAATCAGGTTAATCATATAGATGGTTAAAGTGCCCACAGGGAGAATCAAATGAGAAACCATATGTTGCTACCAGCTTCTTTCAGCTTGTGCCTGGCCGCAGCACTTTCAGTGTCGTTGCCTATGGCTACTAGTGCACAGGAGGCTCCGCCCCAACCCGATGTCATAACCATTGCGGGATATGGCCCAGGCTCATCCACTTTCATCACCGTTGGTGGGTGGACTGAAGGCGTACAGAAGAAGTTCGGCATAAAAATAAGAATGAATGCCATGGGATCAGGCACAGCCAGGATGGCCGCAATACGTGGCGGCGGAGTAGATACTGCTGTTAATGGTTATGATGTGTTGTTCGCCCAGGAGGGGTTGCACGGTTACAGCGCTCCCGAATGGGGTCCTCAGCCTTTGCGGTTGGTGTACCAATGTGAGGTAGCCCACCATTCCAGTCTGCTGATCTCCCAAAACGCTTGGGAGGATGGCGTAAGAACAGCCGCAGATCTCAAGGGTCGAAAAATAGGAGTTACACCTGGTATTCCAGATATCGAGGTTCAAGCAGAGGGTACCCTTGCTTTTGCTGGACTTACTTGGGATGACGTTGAAGTAATCGATTCCGGTTCCTATAGTGCTCTGCGTCAAATGCTGCTGGATGGAACGGTAGACTCTGCCTTCATTTCCAGTATCTCAAAAGAAGCCCTGCAGATGGAATCCTCAGCGCGTGGCGTTCATTTTGTACGACTGCCCCTTGACGATAAAGAAGGATGGGAGAGATTTCTTCAGAAAAATCCAATGCGGTGGCCGGCATTAGCTACAGCGGGTGCAGGTGCTAGCGTGGAAAATCCACTCGAAACTTCCAAGGAGCCGTGGCCCTTGTTGGTCACTTACACAGACTTTGATGAGGGCAAGGCTTACTGGACAACAAAGTCAATCAGAGAGTCGTTTGATTTGTATAAGGACGTTGCCGTATCGCTGCCTGGTTGCGACCTGGATGTGACCCTGACGAAGATACCCATGTATGTCCCCTGGCACGAAGGAAGTAAAGAGTATTTGCAAGAATTAGGGCTCTGGACAGATTCAATGGAAGAGAACCAGAACGCATTGCTTGCCAGACAGGCTGCATTGCGTGAACTCTGGGACCAGGTTGCTGAAGAGGCTAGTGATCAGGGCGTAGGTGCAGGCGAATGGGCAGATTTCTGGCTGGAGAGGAGAGCGGAAAAGTTCCCTGAGTATCATATATCATCGCCTGGATAATGAATGGCAAGTGTTGTAGGTAGGCTCGACCTACCTACAACTGCATTACTTCAACGCCTGTGAGTGGCATTTTTGCATTAAACTTGATCTAGCTGTAGTTTCGCTTCCGCGGACGGACTCTCCTACGACCTCTGTGACAGGTATGGCAAGATCCGTGTCGCCGTTCAGGACGGCGAAACTGACCTGCAATTCGACGACCTGACCATCGAAGTCCCGAGCCATCAATGAAGGGTCGAGCAGTTTGATGCAGTTCATTCATTGACCGGCGCTGCATAGGTGCCTTCGGATAGAGCATGTCACGAGGGGTTGCACCAGACACGGCGCCTGTGGTGGTATCCAGATCATCGCAGGATTGCAAAATCCGGTGGCTATGCAGCGACAATCAAGGTGAAGATTTTGCGACAAACAGGATGACGGGGGAACCGTGGAGGTTGCGGCGGCAGGTGGCAACGCAATCAAGGGCGCCTCGAGGCGCTTCTTGTCGACTTGTCAGAACCGCTCAGCCTGCCGGAATTGAATGATGCGAAGATTGCGTGGCTGGAATGCGGCTACCTTGCCCCGGGGCCATCGGGAACTGGGCGAGACGCCGCATCAGCGTCTGCTCAGGATCGACAGCGCCGCCGGGAAGGACATTGGCAGCCTGCCTGCCTCCCCAGGCCATAGGCCGAAAACCGGCCCAGACAACGCTTCGCAATATTGTTGATCGCCATAACTCTAGGGCTCGTCCAGTTGGCATGAATTGCCGCAGTCTTGATAACCCCCGGGTCCGCGATCGGAAGAGCGCCAGAATTCTGATTGGTAGAGTGGCGGTTGAGGGGAGTTATCCGAACGGCCTGAATGTGATAGAAAGCCAGCATGAACGCCACAACGCCGACATATCATCACATGGCTACTCAACGTCTCGAAACTCAGAAAGAAAGAGCCGTCAGACTTCTGGGCGAGCAAGGCATCATGCGCCTTTCAGAGTTGAAGATGTCCGGGGTCCACTACCAGACACTGGCCCGGATGGCGAAAGACGGCTCCGTCCTGAATGTCGGTCGTGGCCTCTATCAGCTTCCCGATGCCGATTACTCCTTGAACCACAGCCTGGCGGAGGCAGCCAAGGCCGTGCCGAAAGGGGTGATCTGCCTCATCTCAGCTCTGCGATTCCACGAACTCACGCTTCAAGTCCCACCCCAAGTCTGGGTCGCTGTCGGACGTAAAGACCGGAAACCTCGTGTCAACTATCCACCGGTCAGGGCCATCCGGTTCGGCGAAGAGTCCATGTCGGTCGGTGTTGAGCGCCATGTGATTGACAAGGTTGAGACCCCGATATTCGATCCGGCCAAAACCATCGTGGACTGCTTCCGTTATCGGAAGGAGGTCGGCATCGATATCGCCCTCGAAGGGCTTCGCAACGGGGTCCGCAGACGCAAGGCGCATCCCGACATGATTGCCGCATATGCCAAGGACTTGCACATTTGGTCGGTTCTCAAGCCGTATCTTGACGCGACTGTTGTCGATGAAGCGTAAACGCAAGAACATCGCCCAATCCGTACGTGTTGAACCACTCGCGCGTGTTTTCGCGAATGGTGAACGGGACGCGGCGCGTCACGGTTGCCTGCCAGCAAAGGGCGGCATCAAGGGTCAACTGGGCGACACTGCGTTAATCCAAGTGGAGGAATCCATGGAATTTGCGTTTGCAACATGGCTGCGTTGAGGCGACAAGCAATCGTGACGCAACTGCATCAATGGTGCCAGACGGCATGGCCAACCCTTCTTCAAGAAATCGGACACTGACCTGCACCCCGGAAGAACTGCAAGAGCTTTCCAAGGTAATATTGCGGCCCAGGCATAGGCTCGACCGCTCTGACTTGATGGGTCAACTGATTGAGGGCGACTTCTTCGATATTGCTGCCCGTCTGCCCGGAGAATTCATAGACCTTCTCATTCTTGATCCTCCGTATAATCTCACAAAGGACTTCAATGGCATCCAATTCAAGAAACTCGGCAGTGAGCGCTATATTGCCTGGTTCCAGAGACTAATGACTCTTCTCTCTCCAATGCTGAAACCAAAAGCTACTGCCTATATTTGTTCAGATTGGAGAACTTCCGCACTGGTATTTCCTGTCTTGGATGAGCACCTTATTGTTCGCAACCGGATCACATGGGAACGGGAGAAGGGGCGAGGTGCAAAGAAAAATTGGAAGAACAATACCGAAGATATCTGGTTTTGCACCAAGTCCGATGATTATCATTTTGATCTGGAGTCAGTCAAGCTGAAGCGCAGGGTGTTAGCTCCCTACCGAGTGGACGGAAAACCAAAAGACTGGCAGAAGGAAGACAACGGGAACTACCGGTTCACGCATCCGTCCAACATATGGACTGACATGACTGTTCCATTCTGGTCAATGCCTGAGAACACTGCGCATCCTGCACAGAAACCAGAAAAGCTGGTTGCAAAGTTGGTACTTGCAAGCTCCAAAGAAGGGGACCTTGTATTCGATCCATTTCTGGGTAGCGGCACTACAGCCGTGGTTGCACAAAAACTCGGCCGGAATTGGTGTGGCATTGATGTTAATCGAGACTATCTTTGCTGGGCTAGGAAACGGATTTGCAAGTCTCGGCTAGATGCAGGCATTCAAGGCTATAGGGATGGAGTGTTCTGGGAGCGCAACTCTTCCCCCGGTCAACTGATGAGAGCAGAGACGTAGCGCCGGGAAGCAGGTGTCGTTGACGGAAGTGCAATCCAATCAAAGCCGGCCGTCGGCGACAGTGGAATAAGGCTGTCTGGCTCGTACGATCATAATCGGGCCAAAATTGAGGGAAGCCAGAAAATTGATAAGAGCAGGGGAACTAGCCAAGGCCTGGAAATGCTCGAGTTCCGAGTCTTCGATCTCTTCTCAGCTCAATGAAATTGCAACCACGCTCCCGGCGAGCGGGTGTTTTTGAAGCAGGTTACTAGATACCCGGATACGCGCTGATGTCACGATTAGCCGATTGTCCTTTTTTCCAAGGAAAAGGCAAGAAGTCGGCCTTGGAAATGGAACGCTGTGTTCTGCCAGAAACTCACCTGCAGGTGAGTATTTTCTGATGCACCAGCCATCCCACATTGCAATCCAGAGATTGCCTTCGCTGTCAACGTCCATCCCATCAGGGCTGCCGATACACCCGTCATCGAACTCTATGAACGCCCGGCGGTTCCTGATTTCACCGGTGTCTTCATTGTGGTCATAAGCGAAAACAACTCGATCTGCTGTTTCGACCAAATACATCGTTCGATTGTCAATGGACCATCCAAGTCCATTCGGAAGCGTCAGATTGGTCTCCATGACACGGAATGTCCCATCTGCATCAATGCAGTATAGGGAACCCGCGCCCCGTTCGAGATTGAATGCAAGTGAACCTATCCAGAAGCGGCCCTGGGCATCGCATTTTCCGTCATTGTACCGGTTCGTTGGTTTATCGGACTCGGGATCACTCACCGTTCGGATCTCTCGACCCGACGACGGATCAAGCAGTTTGACGCCGGACTGGCATGCCGCCAAGAGGCCCTGTTCTGTGTCGGTTATCGCCGTGATCATCTCGTCTTGCGGCAAGCTCGAAATCTCGCCCGAGGAAAGATCAAGTCCAAAAATGCAGGGGCGGCAGATGTCCACCCAGTAAATTGTACGACCATCCAGGCTCTTGGCCGGACTTTCACCTATGAGGTTCTGGACATCTGCGAGAAGTTCAAATCGAGGTTGTTGAAGGCTGCCTGGCATCGGCGCATTAGATACGGGTCTCGGGGCGCCACCTGCCTTCAGAGACGCCATCCGGGTTGCTTCAATAACCGCGGGCCCCAGCCGGTGAAGCGTGTCGCGATTCAGCCGTTGGGACGAGCCGCTCAGCCCGAGTGCTGCAATCGTGATCCCGCGGTGGTCGACAATCGGGGCGGCGACACTTGAGATGCCGGGTATGTTCTCCTCAATATCCACTGCGTAGCCGCGAGCATTGACCAGGTCCAGATGCCGGTTCAGCGCCGCCAGATCTTGATATCTCCCGCTGGAGAGGATCTCGGTTTTGTCGGCTTCCTGCTGTGACATCCGTTCATCGTAGGACAATCCAGAAATCAGCGCCTTTCCTATCGCGCTGCTCCACTTCGAGATGCGCCTGCCAATCCGCGGCCTCTCGCGCACATGATGGCTGCTCTGGAGTTCGTCGATATAGACGCCACCATCTGGCGTAAGCACTGCAAGGGAAATGGTCTCCCCGGTTTCGGATTGCAGTTTCTGCATCTCGGCCGTTGCAGATCCCCTGAGGTCGAAATCCTCCCAGACTTGCCTCGAAAGCTCGAAGAGGCGCATGCCAAGCCGATAGGAATTGTCAGTCGAATCAAATCGCACCATGCCGTAGTCGACAAGTGTCGCCAGCAACCGGTGGGCCGTTGGCTTTGTCAATTCCAATCCGGCCATCACCTGGCGCAAGCTTACAGGCGCACTGCTCGAGCCGACAAAATCCAGCACGGCAAGACCCTTGGCCAATGTTGCAGAGCGGGCTTTGGCGGGTGGATCCTTCATTCACCTTCCTGATTGTACAATTGACAGCTTGCTGCGGCCGATGTAGGAATACCACAACAGTCTTGAATATCAAGATGCCATCTTGAATAATGAGACGAATTTGAATTTGAACTTGGATGGAAAGCTGGCAGTCGTGACCGGTGCGGCACGGGGGATTGGCGCCGCAATCGCTCGGAGCTTTGTTCAGGAGGGTGCCAGTGTTCTGTTGATCGATATGCGTGACGATGTCGAATTGGTCGCTTCCGAACTGGGTGGTGCAAGCTTGATTTGTGATCTCACCGAAACCGGGGCGGATGAGAGAGTTGCTGCTGCTGCCGAAGAACTCGGTGGGGCGGGGGTGCTGATAAACAACGCCGGGATCTCCCGCCCAGCTCCATTGCCGGAAACAACCGACGGCGAGTGGAACGCAGTCCTGGACGTGAATCTCGGTGTTGCCTTTCGGTTAACCAGGTCTCTCTGGCATCAACTGTCGTCAAGGGACGGGGCAGTGGTCAATCTGGCTTCATTTGCCTCGAAGCGCTCGACACTGTTCGGCAACAACTCTTCTTACGTGGCGGCCAAGCACGGTATCGCAGGGCTGACCCGGGCCGCCGCGTTCGAGGGCGCGACCCAGGGGGTAAGGGTCAATGCCATTGCGCCGGGTGTCGTTGATACCGAACTCATTCGCGCGGTTCACGATCCAGACACTCGCAAGAAGATCATGGGCTTCATTCCACAGAACCGGTTTGCGGACCCCTCGGAAATTGCCGACCTCGCGCTGTTCCTGGCCTCTGACCGGGCCGCGCACATCTGTGGAGAAGTAATCAGCATAAATGGCGGACTGTGTATGGACTGATGATGCAAGGCCCAATGACCATCACGGACATCCGTCATTGGATCGTCCACATTCCGCTGACGTCTGCGATCTCCTGGTCGTCAGGCAAGCGGACCGGTTCGACGCGTCTTATTTGTGAACTCACAACTGCCGGTGGGGTCAAGGGATATGGCGAGACCATATGCCTGCTCGACTTCGTACCTGTGGTCTTCGAACAACTCGTCAAGCCGCTTGGGTTGGGGCTCTGTGTGACGGATGTCGAGCGCCTGGCCCGGGCGGCCGAAGGTGCCGGATACTACCACCACAAGCGTGCCCTGGTATTCGCACTCTCTGCTCTCGAGATGGCAATGTGGGATGCACGGGGCAAAATCGCGGGACTGGCCCTGCATGAGTTGTGGGGTGGTGCATACCGCAATCGAATAGAGATGTGCGCATACGTGTATATCTCAGAACCCGACAAGGTTGCGGACGAGTTGATCGACTACCAAAATCGGGGATTCAGGTCATTCAAGCTAAAGGTTGGTCGCGATCCCGAGCAGGATGTTGCCTTGGTACGCAAGGCGCGTGAGGTCCTGGGTCCATCGGTCAATTTGCGCGTAGATCCAAACGGGGCGTGGACGCCTGCAACTGCCAAGCGGATGATCGCCAAACTGGCGCCGTTCGACTTGCAGTATATTGAGCAGCCCTTGCCCGTTGAGAATATTGCAGGCGCGGCCCGGCTGACGGCACATTCGCCGGTTCCGATTTGCATCGACGAGGGTGCCTATACCCTCCAGGAGACATTTACCGCCATTCGGATGGAGACCGCCGATGTCATCCTGGTAGATCCGCATGAGGCTGGTGGCCTGTGGCAGTGCCTGAAAGCGGGCGCTGTTTGCGAAGCAGCAGGCATCAACATTGGAATGCACTCAGGTGGCGAATTGGGACTGACCCAGGCTGCATACCTGCATCTGGCTGCGACGATGCCAAACGCCAGGATCGCACTCGACACAATCTATCAGCATCATGCCGACGATATCCTCTCCAGCCGCATCGAGTTCAAGGATGGTCACGCAGAAGTACCGACCGGTCCAGGACTGGGTGTCGATGTCGATCTGGACAAGATCGACGAATACCGAACCGAAGTCATCACGTCTGTATACCGTGATCCCGATCAACCAGAATGGTTCGCCGAAAAACCGGCGTTCTAAACCAACAAGTCCAACAGGAGGAGACAAATGAAGACAAGAAAAACAATAGTGGGGACAATTGCGGCGCTATGCACAATCATCGCCACCACAGTATCGGCCGAAACCAGGCTTGTCATTGCTGGGTCCGAGGCAGTCGACTCGTTGCTCGATCGCATGTCCGTCAAGTTCGCCGAAGCGCTTGAAGCAAGCGGTGGCGACGCATTTGACGTGAACCTGATCCGGGGCCAATCGCTTGGCAACGCTCAGCAGGTCATGGAACAGCATCAGGCCGGTTCTGTCGATGTAATGTACTCCCGGCCAGACTGGCTGACGTCAAATGTTTCAGACTTTCAGGTCATGAGTTGGGGCTTCACCTTCCGCGACCGTGAACACATGACCGCGTTTCTCAACAGCGACATCTTTGCTGAAATGGCGCAAAAGGCAGTGGACGTCATGGGCGTACGCGTTCTTGCCGCTGCCGTTGACCAGCCCCGCATTCTCTACACGCGCGAACCGGTGACAAGCGTTGATGACATTCAGGGCATCAAGATGCGCGTTCCCGGCATCAAGGCCTATTTGCGGCTCTGGGAAACGGTTGGAACGATTCCGACCAGCGTGGCGTGGGCAGAGGCATTCCTGGCATTGAAGACAGGAGTGGTTGATGGGGCCGAGGCGGATGCTTCAGGTGCCTACAGCCAGAAATTCCATGTAGCTGCACCAAACATCACGTTGACAAATCACCTCATGTCGGCGCTGCATATTTCCGTCAACGAGGCCAAATGGAACAGCTTGTCTGCAGACGAACAGGCAATCCTGCAAGGCGCTGCGGAGGAAGCAGTGGCTTGGGCCTCTGAAACAGCAAAGTCAGAGTCACAGGCCGTCCTGGACAAAATGGTGACGGAAGGCGCAACGGTCGCAGAAATCGACAATGCACCTTTTGCGGCCAAGGCTGGTGAGGCGGTTCCTGATATAGAATCCGAAGGATTGTGGAGCCCGGGCCTCTGGCAGCGGATCCGCGACATAAAGAGCTGAAAAACCGGTCAGGGCGGGTCGTACCGCCCTGACCACATCCCCGGGGGCGAAATTGGACACCATGCGGCAACTCGTGCGCAGGAGCCTGTTTCGTCTCGGCCAGGCCGAGATGGTTCTGGCCGCCGCAATCCTCTTGGGCATCGTACTGATGATTACTGTCCAGGTCATGCTCACGGCTGGCCTTGGCCGCCCCATAACCTGGGAACAGGAAGCTGGCGCTTACGGGCTTGTCTGGTTGACGTTCATTGGCGCATCCATTGCATTGAAGAAAATGCGCCATGTGACCATTGTGTCATTCGTCGGCAAGCTGCCTGGCCGCTTGAGGAGCCTGGTACGAGCTCTGGTGTACGCGCTCATCCTTTGGACACTGTATGCGCTTATGCGAGAACTCTCGCCAATAATCGCGATTGAAGCCCGATCCACCACTGTTGCCCTCCCCATTGACCTTCCAAGGTCCTATTTCTTTTCGGTACCCCTCCTGGTCAGTTGCCTGCTGATGACTCTGACCACTGTCCTCTTTCTGGTCGAGGCGGTTCTGGGGGTCGTCGACCAGAACAAAGATGCAGGGCTGCTTGCACCCATTACTGGTGAAAAGACATGATCTGGCTGCTTCTGGTCATTCTTGCAGTGCTTGTACTCTTCGAGATGCCGATCGTTTTTGCTCTACCGGCGTCGGCATTGATGTATCTGCTGATAACAGACAGCATTCCGCCAATGCTGGTTGTGCAGCGGGTAGCCAGTGGATTGGAAAGCTACGTGCTGCTTGCCATCCCGCTGTTCATATTCGCCGGAAACCTGTTCAATTCGGCGGGAATCGCGACCAGGATATTTGACTTTGCTGCCGCGTGCGTCGGACACATCCGGGGGAGTCTTGGGCACGTCAACATAGTTGCCAGCGTGATATTCTCCGGAATGTCTGGAGTGGCTCAGGCTGATGCTGCGGGCCTTGGCGCCGTGGAAGTTCGTGAAATGAGGCGGCGCGGATTCACCCCCGAATTCAGTGCTGCAATTACGGCTGTTTCGTCGATTATCGGCCCGATTATTCCGCCTTCGGGCATAATGATCATCTATGCTGTTCTAGCCGATGTTTCAGTTCCCGATCTGTTTCTTGCCGGCATAGTGCCAGGCGTATTGATGTCGCTCTTCCTGATGGCCTTTGTCTATTGGCTCGCAAGTACCAACCGCATAGTCGCCCCTTTAGTTCCACGTAAATCACCGGCGGAAATTGGTTTTGCATTTTGGCGCGCACTGCCCGCGCTTGCAGCACCTGTTTTTCTTATCGGAGGTATTCTGTCAGGCTTTGCGACACCGACCCAACTTGGGGCGCTTACGGTCGTATACGCAATTATCCTGGGTTTTCTGACCAGGGATCTTTCGATCAAGCGTCTCTGGGTGTCCATAAAGGACACGGTTGTGACCTGCGGGGTCCTGGTATTCATCATTGCCGCCGCCACGCCGTTCAGCGCCATTCTCGCATTGGAGGGAGTGCCACAGCAACTCGCAGGGATACTGCTCTCGATAAGTGAGAACCCCCTGATTGTTCTTCTGATCGTGAACCTGGCCCTTTTGATTTTTGGCATGGTGATGGACACCACGGCAATCCTACTGGTTGCTGTCCCAGTACTGGTTCCGGTGATGAGTGTGCTAGGAATTGATCCGGTGCATTTCGGGATCATTATGGTCATAAATCTGCTGATCGGGACATTGACTCCCCCGTTCGGCATCTTGCTGTTTGTCATGAGCGAAGTTGCCCAAGTCGAATATCGGCCACTACTTCGCCAAACCGCCCCGTTCTACATCCCGCTCTTTGTATTTCTTCTTGTTGTGACCTACTTTCCTGATCTCTCGCTCAGCCTGCCCGATTATGTGTTTGGCCGATAGGCGCTCAGGGTCCTGCCCGATAGCGAGTTCAGTTTTGGTCGTGAACCATAAGTTTTCAGAATTTGAGGTTGGGTGCTGAGTCGGTAAGGCGGCTCTCAACGCGGCATCGCATTTCCGTCATTGTGGCAGCGGGTTATTGCGGAGGCCCGCTGTGCCATCCGGTTCGTCAGCTCGGCTACCACGGATAACCCCTATCGCTCCTCCATGACGACACCTATTTGATCCGGGTCCGCCGTCCATCCGGCCGTTGCGGTGCCTGTATGCTGCATCGTCTGAACAGTTGCACGGGACCACAAGATCAATCTTGCCCGCTCTCCCGTGGCGCTGGACGAGGACTATGCGAGATTGGCGTCGATGATCTGTTCGAAGCGATTGAGAGCGCCTTCAAACCTGCCAAACTGAAATTCGCGGTTGGCCCCGGAGTGGAGCCCGCTCTGTATGCTCTCGCCGATTTCGAAGTCTTCCCAAAGTGTGGTCACAGTTATGTCGTGGTTCTTTTGCCAGTACCGTGCGGTTTCTGGATCGTCCAAATCAATATCGGCTGGAGCAAGCGTGGCAAGCCGCAACTGGCTCCGGTCCGCCGACACCGGTTGAATCTGAATCCATACCAAATGGTCCACCTGGACCAGGAACTGTGTAGACGGGAATACCGAGTAGACGAGGTTGGTGGCCCGCCGCAACGATCTCTCCCCTTCTGGCAGGGTCATCTCGGATTCGAGGCGCGTGCGCGGCAGAATGGAACGGATATGCCGCCCGAAGATACGGTAACTGGACAGGTTGTCCTGAAAGAAGGGACCTATCGTGTGCTTGTGGGCAATCCGGAAATGATAGGACTCCAGGCCACCCTCGACCAGGATCTTCCAATTGGCCGCGCGCACATCGGAAACCTGATGGACGAGCTTCAAGCCCCCGGCATTGAGCCAGGAAAAGTCGCCGGAAAGGCCTTCCAGAAATCCGTCAATATCTGGTGCTGCGGCCCCGACAGCGGCAACCCAGATCCAGCCATAGGCTTCGCTACAGCCGAGGCGGATGAGTCCGAGGCTCTCACGGTCGATCTCCGGAAAACCCGCTGCGCCATGCGGTATTCCTTGCAGCTTTCCGCAGTTGTCGTAGGTCCAGGCGTGATAGGGACACGTAAACCGTCGCCTCCAACCACCGTCCTGATTGACTACTCGGGCCCCACGATGCCGGCAGACGTTCAGAAACGCATGCACAGCCCCGTCGTTGTCTCGGGTCAGGAGCAGCGGCTGCCCTGCTTGTTCCCGCGTCAGGAACGAGTCCTTGCCTTCCAGTTCGCTCGCATGCGCCACGATTGCCGGCAAGCGGCGGAACAGGTTTTGCTGTTCCTGCTCAAATCTTTTCGGGCAGGTGTAGCGCTCGACCGGGGATGAGGTGACGGTGTCGTCAAGATAGAAGGATCGAGCCTCGCGCAGCCCGGCCAATTCTTCGAGCAGCTCCAATTCAGTCATTCGATCCATGAGCCGATTCCATAGCGGTTGGTTCAGTCGGCTCGTATGCCGGGGAATGCCGATTGTAAATTTCTGTCAGCAGGCTCGCAGGTTCTCTTGATGAGATGTACGAAGGTGCCAGAAAACCCGTAGCGCCGGCATCTGCGATGCAGTTTGGCAGGGTTGTGCCTAAGCAAACCAGGAGGCGCCTGGACCAGAAGGCACAGAGAGTTTTGGTGCCATCAGGCTAGAGTTGCCCGCACTCCGGTCAATGGAGGGCATGTTGCTTTGTACGGGACAGCAAATGCGATAGGAGGTTCTTGGTGAATTGGAGAAACAGGAAATTCGGGACTGAAGGGCATGAAGATTGCCAGTGTCGACGATTACCTTGCCAATGGATGTGGACGCTGCGCCCGCTTCGCAACTCCTGATTGCTCGACCCGGCGCTGGTTGCCGGGACTGGTGAGCCTGCGCCTGATCTGTCAGGACGCAGGACTTGTCGAAACACTGAAATGGTCCCATCCGTGCTATACGCATTCAAGCAGAAATATCGTCGTCATCGGCGCATTCAGGGCGGATTTCCGGCTCAGCTTCTTCAATGCCGCACTCATGAAAGACCCGCATGGAGTTCTGGAGCGCCAGGGACCCAATACCAAGCATCCGGACATGATCCGGTTTGTATCAAACGAACAAGTCGCGAGGCTGGAGCCCATCATCCGATCCTATCTCGGCGAGGCCGTAGAGTACGCCGAAATGCGGATCGTGCCGCCCAAGGACGATACAGATCCTGAACTGCCAATAGAACTGGCCGAGGCACTGGAAGGCGACCCCGAACTGGCGGCAGCATTCCGGAAGCTGACTCCCGGCCGCCGAAAGAGCTACATTTTCAACCTCAATTCCGCGAAACAATCTTCAACCCGAACAAGCCGCATCGCCAGATTCCGCAGCAGGATCATTGCAGGCAAGGGAGCGCTGGAGCGTTGACTGCGGCTGGCCGGCATCCGACGCAGGTTGCCGCTGGCTGCATGACGACCAGGCAACCGGTTTGGTCCTGTGCCGGCGGAAACTGTCGACCGGGAACCTTGCAGTTCAGACGGGCGGAGCACGGCCGGGTTCTTGCGGCGATGTGTCAAATTGCAGCCAGAGACTGAACTTGCCTGGCGGCTGTAACTTCAGTTGACTGCCCGGTCAGAAGACATGATGAGGCCTGTGTTGTGTTGGGCAGTAGGGGCCAATCAGGGACCGCAAGCGAATGCGGAATGGCCCACCCGGTTTGAGGCTGGAGAGTTCCGGCTTCGGCCAAATTGCGCACATAGAGGTTTGCGTTCCAGTACCACGGGGTTTGCTGGAGCCTTTTGGCAAGTCAGGATTGCACGTAGATGGTTCGGGTCTCCCAATTCTGTCAAAGAGCCCAAACCGTAGATTGCCGGGCAATGGGCCCGCCGCAAGTTGTCCAACCCCATGTTTGGAAGTCATGCTGGGACCGGCAAGGATAGCGCACGCTGATCACGCTTGACCGATCGGTCTCGCTTGCGGCCTGCGGTATGGTTTCTTTCTGCTGAACCGGCGCCCTTGCGCCCCGAGGATTGCGGCCCGTGCAGTATTGACACAATCGCCAAAGCCGAAAAAGATCGTCCGGCAGGGTCAAACGCTGAGGAGAGAGCCGTGATCAAGTCCATACGCGCCAGGTTGTTCCAGGTACCACTCAAGGAAGTTCTGACCGATGCGCGTCACGGCGACCATACGCACTTTGAGCTTGTGACTGTCACGGTGGCGCTCGCCGATGGGCGGGAGGGAACCGGCTATACCTATACTGGCGGCAAGGGTGGGCGGGCCATCAAGGCCATGATCGAGCACGATCTGACGCCGTTCCTCCTCGACCAGCCGGCAGAAGACATCGAAACTCTCAACGAACACATGCAGTGGCATATCCATTATGTCGGAAGGGGTGGAATTGCCTCCTTCGCCATCTCTGCCGTCGATATTGCCCTGTGGGATCTTCGCGGAAAATCACGAGGATTGTGCCTCTCGGAAATGGCAGGCGGCGCCGGAAAGTCGGTAGCCGCCTATTGCGGGGGGATCGACCTTGGATTTTCAACCGAGAAGCTTCTGAACAATGTGCAACAGTATCTCGACAACGGCTTTCAGGCCGTGAAAATCAAGGTGGGCCGGGAAAGTCTGTCCGATGATGTCTCACGCGTTGCCGCCGTGCGCAGATTGATTGGTCCGGAAGCTGCATTCATGGTTGATGCCAACTACGCAATGAACCGTGATCAGGCCATCCAGGCGGCGAATGCATTTGGCGAGTACGATGTATTGTGGTTTGAGGAACCGATCATCCCCGACGATTATCTGGGATACGCCGCGATTTCCGAGGCAACAGGCATGCCTTTGGCAATGGGCGAGAACCTGCACACAATCCACGAATTCGAGCATGCTTTCGAGCAGGCCTCGCTGTCCTATATCCAGCCCGACGCTTCAAATTGCGGAGGCATTACCGTTTGGCTTCAGGTTGCCGAATTGTCCCGCCGCTATAATATCCCGGTTTGCAGTCACGGCATGCAGGAGTTGCATGTCAATCTTCTGGCCGGGCAGTCGAACGCCGGATGGCTGGAGGTCCATAGTTTCCCAATTGACGAGTATACCCACAGGCCGCTGGTACACCGGGACGGTCGGGCGATAGCTTCTGATGAGCCGGGAACGGGAGTGTCATTCGACTGGGCAAGGCTCTCCCCATACGAATCCGATGGCCCGAATTGAGTGAACGGATGACGCTGAGTGTCTGACAGAACCAAACCTCAACACTCATCCATACCAGGTCTTCAATTGACTGCTGTTCACTCGTTTCGATGGACGAGTTTGGCGGAGTTGCCGATGTTGGCGATAAGGATCCGGAGCGAGGCGCCGTCCTGGGCATGCGGCATTGGGATTCAGGCGAACATGCCCAAGCCGCAATATTGCAGTTTCTAAAGCGAAGGGTTCCAGACCTGAAATTCAGGCAGCACCCCTGGCGCTCAAATCCTCACGCCGGTCTCCGGGTCGAAAAGCACCGCTTTCGACATGTCGACCATGAATCTGTGGAGTTGTCCCGGACGAGCGCCGGTATCGGCGCGCAACCGGGCAACGGACTCTTTCCGGCCCAACCTGATCATCGCCAGGGTATCGGCACCTGTCGGCTGCGTGACCTCGACAGGTGTTTCGAGTGCATGGCGAAACGAGGACTCATCCTCCGTGACCGGCCTGTCGTCGATACTTTCCGGCCGGAGCCCGAGAATGACCTCGCGACCGGCATGGGCATTCATGCTGCCGGTTGGAAGATGGACAGGCAATTCCACAGCCTGGCCGTCTCCACACTCAAGGTTCAAGATCAGTGCCCCGTCTGACTGTTCCAACCGGGCCGGAACCAGATTCATCGAGGGTGAGCCCATGAAGTCGGCGACGAAGATATTTGCGGGTGTGTTGTAGATTTCAGCCGGAGTTCCGACCTGCTGGAGTATGCCTTCCTTCAGTACCGCTATCACAGTTGCAAGCGTCATCGCCTCGATCTGGTCATGCGTAACGTAGACTACAGTTGTACCCAGCCGTTGATGCAGCCTTTGAATTTCCGTGCGCATTTCCACCCGCAGTTTGGCGTCCAGGTTGGAAAGTGGTTCATCGAACAGGAATATCTTGGGGTCCCGGACCAATGCGCGGCCCATGGCGACACGCTGGCGCTGGCCACCCGACAATTGGCTTGGCTTGCGATGCAGCAGATCTTCAATCTGCAGCATACCGGCAACTCTTGCGACAACCTGCTGCCGTTCGGACTTTGGAACGCCGCGCATCTCCATGCCGAACGCCATGTTCTTCTCGACATTCATGTTCGGGTAGAGCGCATAGGACTGAAACACCATGGCGATATCGCGCCGGGAAGGGTGGAGTTCATTGACCCGGACGCCGTCGATCCTGATCTCGCCGGA